>CAYFZQ010000001.1:0-43881 GCA_964347825.1 uncultured Candidatus Bathyarchaeia archaeon
TCATCATTAATATAAGATTTACCGTTACAGCACCGACACCGAACGCTAAACCGAATAGGTGCATAAGCCTAAAAATCTGCCACATCGAAACCACCTTCGTTCCTTTATCTTCAAACAATATAACATTTTGCGTTATGCATGCATACGTGACCCTACGCCTAGAAAAGTTATGTTTAAACATGAGTTTGCAGATGTAGATTCATATACGTTGTGCCAGACTACTGAGGAGAAGTATGTTTGACCTAGTCACAGTAGGCCACTTTGCAGTCGACCTCATAGCGTCGTCTGAGATCCCTACTCCCAAACCTACCTTGGGCGGCGCGCCGACCTACGTCTCGCTGACGGCGAAAAAACTAGGCGCAACAGTCTCAGTGATATCCAAAGTCGGAGAAGACTTCTCCGATGAATATCTTGGATTCCTGAAAGCCAACGCGGTCGATCTGTCAGGACTCAGAAAAGTTGAAGGTGCTTCAACGACGAAGTTCGTCCTGAAGTATGAGAACCACGAGCGCAAGCTCCAGATGAAAAGTCGGGCTCCACCCATAACTGTACAAGATATCCCGGCTTCACTGAGCGCTAAAACTGTCCATGTAGCGCCCATCGTACACGAAATCTCACCAGAAGTCATCGAGAGACTAGAAACGCTAACGAACATATTGTCTCTGGACCCCCAAGGATTCGTGCGCAGATTCGATATAAGAGGAAATGTACGCCGGGGCAGATGGCACGATTCATTAGTCCTCAAGCGGATTGATGTGTACAAATCATCGTCAAATGAAATTAGAGCCGCGACAGGACGAAGCGATTTACATTCTGCCATGAAGAGCATCAACAGAACGGGCGTAGGAATAGTCATTGTTACGCGAGGCATGAGAGGATCAATACTACTCTTTGAAGGGAGATTCTATGACCTGCCCGCATGCAAGCCGCGGGTTTTCAGGGATACAACAGGCGCTGGCGACGCCTTTGTCGGGGCACTCCTAGCCGAATACGTGAAAGGGAGAGAACCAGTATGGTGTGCTTGCGTCGGGTCGGCAGCGGCTTCCTTTGTCATAGAAGGTGTTGGACCAACAGTCTTTGGAGAGAGAGCAGAAACACATTCACGGGCTGAAGATATCTACGATAAGGTAACGGTTCAAAAGAATAATAAAGTGTGAATGTATTATGGAAAAGATTCTGCCTTGCTGACCTAAAGAATTGGAGGCCGTGTGTTGGGTCGCGTTGCGAAGGGTGAAAGATGTAGCATAGTGGGATGTGACAAAGAGGCTGTACGCTCACTCTCCACTGAGAAGGTGAGTTCCGCGGGATTAAAGGTTGGTGAGGTCAGGCGAGCATATCTTTGCAAGGAACACTACAAGGAATTCAAGAAAGAAACGAAGAGAGAGAAGATGCTGCAAAAATGGAGATATAGAGGCTAGACCTGACGCAAGACTAATCTGCAGACTTCTCTCTAACATACAATTATCCTAAAACAACTGTAGAGAAGATGTACAAGATTGAGAATACTCCAATTACACTCAGACTTCATAGAATATAAGCCAATCAAAGAAGAAGTTGCGATGGCTGAAAAGAGTGAAAAAAAGGAACAGAGACTGGAAGAAATTGTCGTCTTGTTCACATGCGTGGAGCAGGGAGATGACGCGTCTGTCGCCAGAAGAGCGGTAGAAGAAATCAAATTGTCCCTCGAAAAACTGAATGTCAATAGAATTCTGATTTACCCGTATGCTCACCTAAGCAATAAGCTAGCCAAGCCCGGTCAAGCATTGCGGATCATAAGAGCTATGGAGACAGAGGCGAAGGCCGCAGGCATCGAGACGCTCAGAACGCCGTTCGGTTGGACCAAACAGTTCACAATAGCAATAAAGGGTCATCCGTTAGCCGAGCAGTCAAAAACAATCACGCCGGGCGAATTGAAAGAGGAAAAAAAACTCGAATGGGAGATACCAAAGCCAGAATTCCTCATATTAACACTCCGCAATGAGACAGTGCTCCCTGAAAAGTACCGTTTCGAAGAAAGTGAAGAGAACTTCAGAATTCTTGTAGAAAAGGAGGCGCTGAAAAAGGAAGCCCCCGGAGGAAAACCAAAGATTATAGACATACTGAAGCGGTTCGGATTCGAATGGGAACCATACTCCGATTCTGGTCACATGCGGTATGGTCCGAAGGCAGCGTTGATGGTCGATCTCGTTGGAGACTACGCTTGGCAGAGTGTCAATGAGTTAGGCATACCCAGCTTTTCTATCAAGGGAACCAACCTCTTCAATCTTGGGTTTCCTGCAATCAAAGAGCATGCCGACCTGTTCGGTGAAAGACTCTATACGGTGCCTCTTGATGAGGAAGAGTATGTCTTGAAATATGCCGCGTGCTTCCAGCAATTTGCGATGTTAAGAGACTGGACAATCAGCTACAAGCAAATGCCCTTCGCAATGTTCGAAATTGCGGACAGCTACAGACTAGAGCAGTCCGGTGAATGTTCCCTCGGATTCCGGCTCAGAAGGTTCTACATGCCAGACTACCATATCTTCTGCAAAGATCTAGATCAAGCCAAAAAAATAGCAGTGGACGTTCATAGCAAGATCTACGAAAAGGTGCGGGAACTCGGAAACGACTACGTGTCTCTCTATAACCTAACAAGAAGCTTCTTCGAGGAAAACCGGGAATTCTTCCGTCATCTTCTCGAGATCGAGAAAAAACCCATTCTCTTACGCTTTGTGCCGGAAGGCAAGTACTACTGGGTCATAAATGTTGAATATAACATAATAGACAAACTAAATCGACCCCGAGAGATCGCCACATTCCAAATCGACGTAGGAAACGCGAAGAGATTCGAAATCAAATACACAGATGAAAACAAAAAAGAAGTCTATCCACCCATTTTCCACATTGCAATCCTCGGCGGAATAGAACGCTACATCTTTACGGTCCTCGACACAGCACTGAAAGAAAAGGTTCCTAGCCTACCGCTGTGGTTGTCGCCCATTCAAGTCAGGCTGATACCGCTCTCAGACGAGTTCATCCAAAATTGTGAAGAACTAGAGGATCAAATCGAGAAGCATCACATAAGGGTAGACTTGGACGATAGACCCTTGACAATGCAGAAGAAGGTTAGAGAAGCAGAAATGGAATGGATAAATTACATAATCGTCTTCGGACGGGCGGAAGCTGAATCAGGGATTCTTTCGGTGCGAGACAGAGCAACCAAAAAGATCAGGAAGATGCAGCTGCCGGATTTGACAAATGAAATAACAGAAAGAGCTAGAGGCAAGCCCTTCAGACCCTCAACGCTGCCCAGGTTCCTTTCAAAGAGGCCCCAATTCACACCACCATAGGACGTTAAACGAGGTAGTTGATAGCTCCGTCCACGGAAACTCGATTAGCCTGTGACTCCCAGAATATCGATTGCGAGACTAATGCCTTTTCGTTCTGATTAGGCAGCAGTATTACCCATCTTTATTGAAAGAACAGAAGTCTTAAGAAAATGGTTCTTGAAATGAAGCTAGCGGATGAGATCATTGAATCCTTCTCCACAGAAAAACAAAACCAATACTATTCAATCGATTATGCGGAAACTGGTTCTTGCAGCCGGCATCATCGTTGGCATAGGCTATGTTCTCGTCAACATCGGAGGCGCAGTGATGATAGGCTATTCCCTCTCCAGCCTTTCTATTATTACATCAGAAATCCTACCAATTTCAGGTGCTGTACTCTTCTTGGTAGCACAGATCGTGATCGTGGTCACCGGCATTTTCCTAATTCTCGGGGGATTACAGTATTTCAAAGTGGGCGATCCTCCTCAGGGGGTTATGTTCTTTGGCACACTACTTGCATCCTTCTACCTGTTATGTCTGGGCATCGGATCTGAATTACTGCTGACCCAACTGAATTCCAACATAATCCTTCTTATTGTCGCTCCAATAATCGTGATGGTGGGGACTGCCATCTACATGATTCCCTCTTTCCGTCTGAGGCTCATCGGGTCCATCCTAGGAATTGTCGGCGGAATCCTTTTGGCCTTCGTCATGTTTGATCCTCCAACTCTGCGACTAGTCCTAGGCGGCATGGATAATATGTGGAATGATGTCCCGTTTTCCGGGCCATTCATGTCCATGAGCTTCCTAGAAGGAATGGCAATCGTACTCGGCTCCGTGGCCGCCCTTGTACATTCGATATTCGCGGAACGAAAGGAAGACTTATTGACTCATGTCATCTTTGCCATCGCCGGGCTAGTTTACGGAATAGGCTTGTTTGTCGGATCACTCGTTCTGTCTTTCAGTTTTCTGGATCTCCTATGGAAAGCGCCTTGGTTGGGTCCATTCTACGACGCGCCAGATTGGGTTTTCGGTACCGGAGTTTTCTGGAGCGCCAGCCTGCTCATTCTCGTCATTGGGGGTGTAGTGCTGATCGTCTGTGCATGTTTGGGCTTTGCCTTTGCGGCACAGGAGTTCTCGCAAATGTGGCCTATGCCCTACTCCAAAGGTGAGAATCGATAGTCAAAGACTAACATCGATCGGCTCCGTTGCTTTTTCTTCCAGTAGCGACTTTATCTTTCCTATGAGCTTCTTGATGTAGAGGCTGCAAAAAGTATATCAAAACCTCAGCGGAATATAGTTGCCTCTTCAGGAAAGTTGGTATGAGGAGGGACACGTTTACGAAACTTCGAGAAGAAGCTTTTCAATACTCAGATGAGTTAGGCCCCTACAAGATCCTCTATGTGCATGATCCGAAGACGAAACTGAAAGGAATAGTTGTGGTCGACAACACGAGTCGCGGGCCAGCCATAGGCGGAGTACGGATGGCCCCGGATCTATCGACGGAAGAAATCTTTAGACTAGCGAGAGCAATGACCTTCAAGAACGCGGCCGCAGACATCAGGCACGGCGGAGGAAAGAGCGGCATAATCGCTGACCCGAAAACCAAGAGCAAATTCGATCTGATTCGGTCCTTTGCGAAAGCGATAGAGCCAATAGACGAGTATATCCCAGGTCCAGACATGGGCACCGACGAGCAGTGTATGGCCATCGTCTATGACGAAATCGGCAGATGTTGCGGATTGCCCCGTGAACTCGGAGGAATTCCATTGGACGAAGTAGGGTCCACCGGATACGGAGTCACCATAAGTACCGAGGCAGCAAGCGAATACGTTCCACTAGATTTGCCTGAAGCCACCGTGGCAATCGAAGGTTTCGGTGCCGTAGGAAAAGCGGCAGCCAAATTCTTGACGGAAAAAGGGGCAAAAATCGTGGGCGTTTCTGACTCCAAAGGGGCGGTATACAACCAAGAAGGTTTAGACTACGAAAAGCTAGTCAAAGTCAAAGAGACGACAGGCGCTGTGAAGAATTACGCGGGCGGGCGGATAATGGAATGCGTGGCTCTATTTGGCTTGAAGGTTGATATACTCATCCCCGGTGCTCGACCCGACGTCATTTCCAAGAAAAACGCGCACGATGTAAAAGCGAAACTTGTTGTTGAAGCCGCTAACATACCTGCTACAACCGAAGCCGAAAGAATCCTTCACGACAGAGGCGTTCTTGTCATTCCTGATTTCATTGCCAATGCAGGTGGTGTCATAACCGGTGCTGTTGAATGCGCGGGGGGAACCGAAGAAGACGCCTTCAAAGTGATCAGGAATAAGGTGGCCGAGAATACCAAAATCGTTCTTGACATGGTGAACGAGGAGAAGATGCTCCCGAGAGTTGCCGCCAAGAAAATCGCGAGGGAGCGTGTGCTCAAGTCTATGTTGTATAGGGGCCAGCTGGAGGAAGCGCCCTGTTGAGAGGCTTGAGTCTGCTGGCAAAATGTGAATGAAACACGATTCCGGTATGAGGTGTCATGCGTGAAGACTCTGCTCTTGACAGAAGAAGACGTCCGAAACCTCCTATCAATGGACGAAGTCCTAGCCGCTGTCGAATCAGCATTTAAGGAGAAGGGATTAGGCCAGGTGCAGATGCCGGCAAAACTCTACCTGTTCTATCGAGAATACAACGGTGACTTGAGAACCATGCCTTCATACCTTGAAAGACTCAACGTCTCTGCTGTCAAAGTTGTCAATGTACATCCAGAGAACCGATCCAAACATGGGCTTCCCTCAGTTATGGCCATTGTCACACTGATCGATCCCAAAAATGGTGCTCCTCTAGCGATAATGGGCGGCACGTGGGTCACGGCTATGAGAACGGGCGCCGCTGGGGGCGTAGCGGCAAAGTATCTGGCCAGAAAGGATTCGAGAGTTGTCGGTCTCGTGGGGGCCGGCGCGCAAGCTAAGACCCAACTAATGGGGCTCTTCTCTCTTTACGGAAGTCTTGAAAAAGTCAAGATTTGGAGTCGAACCAAGACGACTCGAGACGGATGCGTAGCTGAAGCAGAGGCTATGTTTGGTGACCGCGCGAAGATGACTGCTGTTAACAGTGCTAGAGACGCCGTCGAAGGATCTGACGTCGTTGTAACGATCACACCGTCGAGGCAGCCCGTCGTTTCAAATGACTGGATAGAACCTGGTACGCATATCAACTGCATCGGAGCAGATGCGCCAGGAAAAGAAGAGTTGGACCCAGTGATTCTAACGCGGTCAAAGATGGTCGTCGATGATTGGGAACAAGCATCTCACAGTGGCGAGATTAATGTTCCTTTAGCCAAGGGAATAATAACCCGCAAAGACATCTGGGGTAACATAGGAGAAGTTGTGGCTGGCCTGAAAGAGGGCAGAACCTCTTCGGGTGAAATTACCGTTTTCACATCTACTGGACTTGCGGTGCAAGACGCTGTGACAGCGGAACTTGCCTACAAAAAAGCCTTGGAAAGGAACATCGGGCAATACGTTGAGATTGTATAGAGATACACCAGCGTCTGATTGACAACCTGACAATTGCCGAACAACAATTTGGGTGTCTTAAGGAGTTCGTGTCCTATATGATGCTTCGTATCCTTCCAAAGTGAATATTGTTAAAGTCACATCTCCATCGTGATAGCCAGTCCAATTCCACAAACATTTGAATGTGATTGACTCCCCAGGATGAAGGATGAACGGAAGATTAGCAGGAGCAGCAACGGACACCTCATGGATCGTGCCGTTCTCCAAAGTCACGGTAATATTGGTGACTATAACATACAAAGGCGCCAGGTTGTGATTCTTTACTGTGAGATTGAAATGGTCGGTTGCTGTATCGTTGAAAAAGGCTGCCGAAACGTACACCGGGGCTGGCACGACTTCAGTCAAGGATGCGGAATAGCCCTGCAGAGACTCCGCGGTTATTGTGACCTCCTCGTTCCAATAGCTGGTCCAGTCCCATTCGCACTTGAATGTGACTGACTCGTTGACATAGAGCGCGTAGCCTAGTGAAGGCGGCGGAACCACAGTTAGACTCTCACGGGCTCCATTTTCCACGTATATACTTGTGATGTTGACGAATTCCTCGAGAGAGAATTCGGAGTTTCTGACGGTGACGTTGAAGTGTGAAGTATCAGTGACGTTGAGGAGAACATCCGCGACTGAAAGTATCACGCGCGGTGTTGTGACCTGAGTAGTCGAGTTGGCAACGTCTTGTAACGTATTCACAGTGATAGTGACATTCTTCTCTCGATGGTTGGTCCAATTCCAGGAGCATTCAAACGTAGTCTCATTGTTTGGGTGAAGCCGATGAGGGAGGGCTAGAGGAGGCAAGACTGTTATATCTGAGAAAGTCTCGTTCTCCACTGTCACAGCGATTTCGGAAACGCTAACGTAAGTCGGAGACTCTTCCGAATTTCGGACTGTGAGGTTGAAGCGGGTTGTTTCAGTGATATCGAAGCGCGCTTCTGTGATCTCAAGGATGATTGGCGAAGGAAGAGAAATAGGTTCGGGCGGCTCAGGATAGTACCCCACATAGCCCTGCAGGGTCTCAACCGAGATGGTGACGCTCTTCCCTTGATATTCTGTCCAGTCCCATGAGGCCTTTAGCGGAATCGAATCGTCAGGATGCAGACTCAGGGGCAGCGTGTAGGAATCAAAAGCCGTGACCTCTTCTCCATCCACAGCTATCCGGGTAATGTTGACATAAGTAGTAGATGCCTCGGAATTCTCGAGCGTCATGTTGAAGTGCGACACACTTATCGTTGAGTTGAAGCTAACGTCAGTGATTCGTAGATCTACCAGCGGGGTCCTGAACTCACGGGCCGCGCCAGAACCCTCTTCGAGGGCGACCGAGAACTCTACAATATCCCCTGTGTAGTTCGCCCAGTTCCAGGAACACTCAAACTCCTCGGATTCTCCTCTGGGCAATTCGTATGGAAGTGCAGGCTGAACACTCGCCACATCATGGGCAACACTATCCCGTGTTGAGATCGTGATCTTGGTGATCTTCGCTGGGTCTCTTGATGCGGAGTAGGTCGGATAGAGCAGCGTCAGGTTGAAGTGGGTTGTGTTTTGAGGGTTGAAAGCCGCGTTGGTCATTGTGATGCTAGGTGCTTCTGGATTGCGATATTCTAGTGACTCGTAATAGCCTACAACCCACAGATAGGAAAGAAGTGCTCCGATTATCGCTGAGACAATCAATAGTATGATCAGGAAGAGGGTTGAGATTGCTTTTGTGTCTTTGAGTATTCTCATGTGGCTTCCTCGCTAGGGTTCTTGTTTGTTTCTGTCTATTGTATCCAAGTTAATACCCCAACGTTACGTCGATACAATTATTGTCTTTTTCGGAACTGCCGAGCTCCACCGGTCTCAGTAACATAGGTCAACCACATTCAGTGAATTCGTTACAGCCAGCCGTATGTGTGAACCCTTCGTTACGTAATTTCCCTTATAACGCTTGCTCCAACGAGGTGAGATCGGCAAGGATTTGCTCTTTCGTGTCAGGTGTATTATCCCGACCGAAGCTTACATGTTGAAACTATGAATTGACTCGTGGGCTTCTTCGACAATATCAACGTTTACCACGTCAAGAAGACAACAAACACTAAAATCGCTCACGTTCTTTTAGAGTCTGAGGCAGAGATTGCGTGAGGGTCGGGTTTCACGTCTCGATTCAAGGGTCCATTGATAAGGCGGTGGAAAGAGCCCTTGAGCTGAACTGTAACACTTTCCAGCTTTTCACGAGGAACCCGCGACAATGGACGCCTAAGAAGCTTACGGCAGAAGAAGTGAACGCTTTTGCTGAGAAGGTAAGACATAGCGACGTGAGACCCGTCTTCGGGCATGTGCCTTACTTGCCGAACTTAGCTTCGCCCAAAGATGATGTCTACGAGAAGTCTGTTAGGGCTCTTGTAGCCGAGTTGGAAAGATGTCGACGGCTGAAGATCCCGTACTTGGTTAGCCATCTGGGTAGTCATCTAGGTGCTGGTATGCGGATTGGGTTCAGAAGAATCATCAACGCCATCAACAAGGCGTTCGAGGTTTCCAGTGGTGGCGTCATGCTTCTTCTCGAGAATACTGCTGGGACTAGAAACAGCATGGGTGGATCGTTCGAGGACATCAAATACATAATCAAACGCATATCTCACACCGAACGGGTTGGGATCTGCTTCGACACCTGTCATGCTTTTGCCGCAGGGTATGATCTGCGAACCCAAAGGGCTGTCGAAGAAACCGCCAAGAAGCTTGAGGCGACCATCGGGTTTGAAAAGCTGAGACTTGTCCACTTGAACGATTCTCTTGGCGGTCTGAATTCGCGCATGGATCGCCATGAACACATCGGGATGGGAAAGATCGGAGACGAAGGCTTCAGAAGCATACTACATAGCAGGCTGGGCAACTTGCCTCTAATACTTGAAACACCGAAAGACGTTAGGAGAGACGACGTCGAAAATCTCATGAAAGTCAGGGAACTGGCTGATGGGCTATAGAACTGCGCAGTTCGTGGAGAAGTGAACTTTATATTTTAGTTCCCTTCTTTCTAGATTCGATTTTGTATCCTGCGAGGTGATGTTTGTGGCATCCATCAAAGAAGTGCCGACGCGTCCCCCAACTAGATTTGAAAGGATTGGCGCGCACACCCATATTAAGGGTCTAGGATTAGACAAGAACCTGAAGGCTCTTAGAATAAAGCATGGCATGGTGGGTCAGCAAAGAGCTCGCGAGGCTGCCGGTCTTGTTGTGCACATGATAAAGGAGGGAAAACTAAGCGGCAAGACTGCGATCCTTGCTGGGCCTCCCGGAACAGGAAAGACAGCAATCGCCGTGGCCATCTCCAAGGAGCTCGGCGAAAACGTACCGTTCATCCAGATAAGCGGGAGTGAGATCTACAGTAGTGAACGCAAGAAGACGGAGATCCTCATCGAAGCCATCCGAAAATGTATTGGCGTCGAGATCCATGAAATGCGCAAAGTCTACGAGGGCGAGCTTACGGGCATGGACATCAAGACGGTAGCGCATCCCTACAATCCCTATCAGAAAGTTCCCGAGAGTATCAGACTCACTCTCAAGACGCAAAAAGAGGAGAAGACCATTGAAGCCGGGTCCACAATAGCTCAACAGGTTATTCAGCAGAACATATCAGAAGGTTTCGTAATACAAATCGACGCTGAAAGCGGACGATTAGCCAACCTTGGCCTAAGCATGGAAAGCGCTAAGGGAAAGACGCTTGACATCGACACAAGAAAGAAAATCCCCCGCCCTCCAGGCAAAGTACTCAAAGAGAAGGAATTCGTCTACACGCTAACCCTAGCCAACATGGACGAAATCAACGCCCGTCAAAGGATGGGCGGCGGAATCTTCTCGATGTTCATGGGCGGCGCCGAAACCAAAGAGATAGACACGGAAATCCGCACGGCCGTTGATGAGGCCGTGAAAAAAATGGTGGACGAAAAGAAGGCCTTCATACATCCCGGTGTGCTATTCATCGATGACTCACATCTTCTAGATCTGGAAGCATTCAGTTTCTTAGGTCGGGCAATTGAGAGCGAACTTGTCCCGATCATCATTCTGGCCACGAATCGTGGCGTTACGACCATTCGAGGGACCGATGTCAGAAGCCCCATGGGCTTTCCTCTCGACCTGGTTGACCGTTCAGTTATCATCGGAACAGAAGACTACGATGCTGACAGCATTCGTGAAATCCTGAAGATTCGATCCAAAGAGGAGAAACTCGACATCAAAGAGGACGCGCTAGAAAAGATCACAGAGGTTGGAGCTAAGACATCTCTGCGATACGCGGTCCAACTACTGAGTCTAGCTGCGCAAAACGCCAAGAGCGCCAAACGCAAGCAAGTCAGCATCAAAGATGTGGAACGCGTCAGCAATCTATTCATGGATATTGCTGAAGCTACCCAGCACCTCAAGAAATATGAAGACAGAATGATGGTTCATTGACGGAAGGGCGTCCCCAGTTCCCATCAAGAATGGAAATCTGACGAGTTCGCACTCGAACGAAGGATAGAGCTGTGAATGTGAATCTTATCCAAGAGACCGAAGGCTCGTTGTTGTTTCGTACGAAATAGTTTTAGGGTTCTGTAGTGCCAAAGAGACTGATGTGGAGGGGTATGCCAGGAGATATAGTCGAAGCGAATGCAGCCAACTGGGAAGCGGAGATTGTAGCCTCAGAGGAGCTGGTAGTCGTCGAGTTTTGGCATCCGGAATGCCCCTATTGCAGGACGTTGGAACCGGTATACACCGAGCTTTCCCAAGAGTATGCAGGAAGACTGAAATTCGCGAAGCTGAATGTCCTGGAAAGCCAGGAGAACCAAGAGCTGGCGGCCAAGTATGGCATAATGGGCACGCCGACGATGAAGTTCTTCTGTGGAGGACGACCCGTTCAAGACATTTTGGGCATGTTGTCAAAGGATTATCTGCGACAGGGAATCGACTTCGCGATCGAAAAGCATCGAGAATGTGCTGAGAAGAGTACGCCGTTGAGTTTGCCCTATATAAGCTAGGAAATGTAAGCATGATGGCCCCTCCTGGTGCGGGAAGCATACGAGTGCTGCTATGTTGAGCGCGCGCTCCCCGAATTCTCCCCTTTTTTTGTGCGCGCCACTGGCCTCCACAGTCAGTCGTCAACGTAGACTTTCAGTCCGTGGGATTTCAAGGGCTTGGTCACGCTTGGTCTGCTTAATGCTTTTAGCAATGCGTAGCCAATTGCGGCCATCGCAACTAAGCTGCTAATTGTGATACTCGCTATCATCGCAGTCCATATCGGCATGCTTAGGCCAAAGATCTCTGGCGGTGGAAAGAACAGCCAAAGGTAGCCCCCTACAATGATTCCAATGGGTAAAGCGCCTGCAACACAAGCTAAGAATTGCCGTCGTCTAAGTAGAAAAATGAGGGTGGCTGCAATCAGGTTGGCAATTGGCCCTAGGATGACGTCATGAGGTCCAAGCCAGTAGTATGCATTGCCCAGGAAACAGCCAACGGTTACGCCAGCAATCACGGGCGAACCGAACAACGCTGCTAATGGAATCAAGCAATCGGCAACGCGGAGTTGAACGGGTCCAAAGGAGATCGGCGCCAAAGCAATGAGGAGAATCGCATACAAGCTTGCGAAAATCGCTGTAAGACTCAAGTCACTCGTTTTCAATTTATCACCTCCCTACTCCGGGGTTTTTATGGCGGAACGGGTGGGAGGAGCCCACTCACCCGCCGGTGCTTGAGCTTATTCTTCGATTGAGCTGAAAAAGCTTCTGCAAACGCGTTTCATGTATATGTGTCCGGAGTTTCACACAAGATCTCACGACTTAACCATATTAGTCGCACGCGCGTTTCCAACGATGAAGCCATCGCTTTTGGTCAGGTAGGTTTCACAGCAAAGTCCAGAAGGATACTAGAATACACTACCATGGTTGTTTATATGAATCGGTTCGTCAGAGTAGAGTAGCAGTAGCGCAAGCGAGTGAGTACATTGAAGAAAATTCGGATTAGACGGTATCCTCCTCCAGACTTCTCAAAAGATTCGAAATCCCGATGGGCGTCAGTTGTCGTTCCAGCTATCTCTGAAAGAGAAAAAGAGCTGTTGATGCTCTACAAAGCCAATCCAAATCATCCCTTGGTTGTAAAGGAGCTCTCAGAGATCGTAGAAATCGAGGTAGACGACAAAGCCTTCAAAGAGTTGATGTGGTTGTTCAAGAAATACCGTATTCCCTTCAAGCCCACTGAAGAAGGAGTGGAAATCAAGCACATCCGAGCGCGGCGATAGCTGCCAGCAGAATGTTACATGAAGCGCTCGAGTTTCGTCAATCCGATGATTTCATCGAAATCCAAGCCCATGGCGTCCAGAACCTGATCAAAGGTTGAACGCAGATATCCCGAGTATTTGTCCACATCAATCTCACTGGCTGAAGCAAGCTGAACAGGTTTTGCATTCGGATCCCTGAGAACTTTAACAAATCGAATAATGTCTCCAGCTTTCAACTCGTACCCTTTCTCCTGAAGCAGGGTAGCAGCCTTGACGTGCTGCGGTGTCGTCTTCGTATAACTTGCAAGAGTCTTTCCCAGAACCACCTCAAAGGCTAATTCATCAAGAGATTTCCACTCGCGGTTCTTCAACATCGAATAGCGGTCCCGCACGATTCTTCGGATATCTCTCTTTGCTTCGTCAAAATCTACAGGTGACCTGACCTGAGCCAATCGATTTTCCATCTGATCAAAAGCATCTGTGATAAAATCAGGGATATGCCTTTTCTTCCCCGTCATCCCCTTCACGTCAACACTTCCATCCGGCAATACTCCCAAGTAGTTCTTCTTCCGTGAACTGAAGACTGAATAGCGGTAGACCTTATCCACGTCCAACTCCATTTCCAGTTCACGTTTGGACCACGTTGTCAAGCCTTCTATCTGCTCCCGCGAAGGATTCTTGAGGAAAAGGCTGTCAGTGTCTCCATAAATTACGTCGATCCCCAAGGCTCTGGCCTTGTCTATCGTCTCAGTTATGACGTGCCTCCCAATCGCCGCCGTCGCTTCAGCTACAGGTGGACAGTAGAGGTCAAAGGACTCCGCTCCAAAGACACCGTAACTGGCGTTTAGAATAACTTTCAACGCACTCTGTATGACATCATACCAGCTTCTCAACTCTCTGGACAGCGATTTGTCCTTGGATTTTGGTTTATACCACCTTACTCGCAAGTCTCTGAGGGAACCAATCAAGAGGCTTTCAAGCGCTTTGCTTTTCTTGCAGACCCAGTGAGGCGTCTCAGGAACCACGTTATCCTTACACTCTTCATGGGGACAGAGAATCGACTGGTACCCGAGATTGTAGACCTTGATTATAGACGGGTACAAGCTCGCAAAATCCATGACTGCCACATTGAAGTGCACCCCAGGCACAGGGTCAACCACGATGGCCCCCTTGTATTTCTTACCTTTTATGATGGCCTTGGTGGCAGTGGCGCCTTTGAGCGCCAATATGTCTTCGGCGTTTGGGATTAGCATATCCCTCCGCCGATGTTCATAATGAAGTAGGTTTCGAATCCACCTTGAAACGCCCTGGCGACTCACGTCTTCCATAGGCATCCGACTGATTCGCGTAAGGGCGAGGATCAGCTTCATAACGAGGTCTTCGTTGAAGGCTGTCAGCTCGAAGGCGATTTCAGCGTCCCTCAAGCAGTATCGAGCGAGTTCGTTGTAGGTCAATTCTGACATTGTCTTTTCGAATCGGATTTTGGGGAGGCCAAGTAGGGCGGTGCCTACGCTGTCCAAGGTTACGTCGCGATACTTCTGATTGAAGGCATAGATCTGGATAGACTTGTTGAAGAAGAACTTGTAGAGATCAATGTGGATTCCGTTTTTGAGGAGACAGACCCTTCTCCTAGTCTCGATGGGAATGCGTTTTCTTCTCACACCAAGTCTCTCTGCTCTATGAGACAAATAGCGTAGATCGAATTCGTCTCCGTTGAAGGTTAGGAGAAAAGGATAGTCCCAGAGCACCTTGAAAACTTCAAGAATCAGCTTCTCTTCAGAATCAAAATATTCGGTCTTCACGTCGGAAGGCAGCTCTTTCTTTCCTTCCTCAACCCCCTCACGCCTCAGAAGCAATACCCGTTTTCCACCGCTCGAATCTGCAAACGAAACACAAATGACTGGATGCTCGGCTTCACGGGGTTCCGGAACGCGCTCAGTCTTGACCCCTTCTCGCACCAATATGGGCGGCAGGACCTCGATGTCTAGAGCTATCCGCTTGAACTTAGGCGCTGGATACTCCAGCAGTCTAGCCCACATTTCTATGTTCTGCAGGAAACTGTCGACCTCGTCTGGGAACAGTTTACGTATGGCATTCACCGTCTTCTCAGCGCCTCGATGTTCGACTCGAACAAGCGCTCCGTTTTCTATCTTGTAGATCATGCCGGGTGCGAGTTGATTGTCATAGGTGTAGCTCTGATAGTACCTTATCCGCGCTTCCCAAACCTTTGCGTTTCCTTCTACGCCGCTCAGTTTGGAGTATTCTTCCGGTATGATATCTCGTACACAACCAGTGGGGCGCCCACCTATCGTCAATGGGTCTTTCCCAACAACCTTGGTCACGGGTACCGTTTGATCTTTCAATGGGTCGAATTTCTTTACTGTCTCAAAATGGTCGAATCCCGGATGCAGTTTCAGACGATCGATGTTTTCGAGTTCCCTCGGTGTGAGGTTCGTGAGGCAGTAAGGCTTGTGCCCAGTCGTATCGTACCACAAGAAAATCTTTGCCAATTCTGGCTCGTAGAGTTTAACGTAAGCAGATCGCCTCTTTCCATCATACGCGGCAGATACAAGATAGGAAGGCGGCAGATCTCGCGGAGCCACAGCTGGTTCAAATGCAGTTTTCCTCCTTCTCTTGGGCCGTTTCTCGACAGGTGATCGAGCCTTCTGCTCTCTCGCCCCATCAGGAGATGATAGAAAGTCGTCCAGTCGTCTCTTCATACTGTCTTTATCCCATCAGACTTGCAGCTTTACTCTGGAGTAGTCATTAATCTGTGGGTCTTTTAATCTTTTAGCGCCCTTCGTGTGCATCGGTTGCTTTATAAAACGTCTGAACCTCATCCGTATTCAGGAGAAACTTTGCTGAAAGCTGCTTGGACTTTGGCTATCGAAACATTAAGCTGGATCGAATTGAGGGGGCTAAGCGAGCGTTCAGCCTTGAACAGAACCATCAAGCAGCTTGGTGTGAGAGACCCAGAAGTCATTGGGCTAGCCTACAGATTGGTATATGAGACAATTCGCAGAAAGAATCTCATCGATTTTGTCCTACGATCCGCGCTACAGCCCCGGAACCTCGATGATTTCAGACTTGGCGTACGAGCCTTTCTCCGTCTCTACACTCACGAGACCAAGCTGAAAGATGGCGGTTTTGAGGATGCGGTGGACGTGGCTCAACTGGGACGTTCGATTTTGGGCTGGCGCGAACTGCAACAAATTGAAGAGGTTCTGGGTAAGATATTGAATGTACCGTATGATCTTCTTTCACCCGCTTTCAGTGATGAGAAGAAGAAAGCGCTTCTGACTTCTAACCCTGAATGGTTTGTGAACTACTGCTATCGATTGTTAGGACGAGCGGAAGCACTAAGATATCTGGAAAGCACCATCGAAATCCCGCCCACGTACATAAGAATCAACACCTTGAAGGGCTCCGAGAAAGATCTTCTCAAGAAAGTAGAGGCTGAGGGGGTCACCCTTGAAAAAGTCCCCAAGCTCCGACACATCTATGAAGTGATAAAGAATCAACGCCGGTTGACGAAGACAGCAAGTTTTCGAGACGGCGCTTTCTACATCCAAGACAAGGCTAGCTGTCTCGCGATAGAGGTCGCGAACCCCCAGGCAGGCGAGACAGTGTTGGACGTTTGTGCTTCGCCAGGAGCAAAGACAACTTATCTGGCCCAGCTTATGCGAAACAAGGGCGCGATATATTCTATCGATTACTCAAAAAGAAGAATGCGTGTTTGGACCAGGGAAACGAAGCGTATGGGCGTCAAGATAGCTACCCCAGTCGTTGCGGATGCGAATGATCTGCTTCCTGTAAACGTTTCCGCTGATGTGTTGATTTTGGATCCTCCTTGCACTGGCACTGGAGTCTTTCACAAGATGCCCTCCGCCAAATGGAGGCTCACTAGAAAATCGATACGGGACATGGCCACGATCCAGTGGGAAATGCTGAATCGATGTGCGAAAGCCGTGAAGCATAGTGGTCGTCTGGTCTATTCCACCTGCAGCATTACATTGGAAGAGAACGAGATGCTGATCGAGAGATTTCTGAAGTGGCACCCTGAGTTCGAACTCGCAGCGACTTCGCCCAATATGGGTCTGCCGGGATTTCGGGGACAAAGAGAATGCCAGAGGCTCTATCCACACATTCATGAATGTAACGGATTCTTCGTGGCAAAGCTCTGCAAGGAAGCCTAGGGTTACTGTCTTCGCGCCTTTTCTACGTGACATAGCGATTCAAACAACGTCTTCGCAGCCTGCACTGCTGTTACTCCCTGATCGTAATGAGGCGTAACTTCAACCAGATCTAACGCTGTAACTCGCTCGTCACAAACTCCGCAGAGAACATCGAGGAAGACGGGCATATCTAATCCATCAGGTTCGGGGTTCTGAACTGCAGGAGCATATGCAGGGTCTAGGACATCCATGTCTATGGTCACGTAGGTTTTTTCGCAGTCCTTGAGCAGGTCCTTCACAGCTCCTATCGTTTTCGATGCCCCATTTTCGCGAATTTCCTTGGCAGTTACAGATTGAATGCCGAATTTTTCTGCGTAGTCCAGTTCTTCTTTGCAGACTGCGCGAGTACCAATCTCTAGAATCTCCTTCGGGTTGACTTGCTCCCTAATTCTACGCATAAAAGTAGCATGGGATACAGTCAGATCCATGTATTCATTGCGTAGATCTAGATGCGCGTCAAAGCTCACGAGGGCCGAATTCCCATTCTCAGCCTGCATCATCCCCAAAGCCAACGTATGTTCGCCCCCAATTACCACAGGCGTTTTGCCAGTTTTTAGAAGATCTCTCGCGACCAACTCCAAACGTCTGAGGGTCTCTTCCACGTCACCAGTTATGTGCAGATCACCCAAGTCATGAATTTTCAAGTCTTCCACGTCGATACTTGTTCTAAAACTATAGGTTTCTATGTTGAGTGACGCCTCTCTAATGGCAGTGGGCGCGAATCTGGCTCCTGACCTGTAAGTACTGGTCAAATCTAAGGGCACCCCAAGAACCACATACTCTGCTTCCGCGAACTCCGCTTGAATTCCACTGAAAACTGACGATGGAGAGACAAAAAGCTCGTAATGACTCATTTCCAAGCCCCAGAACTCCGATATGTGATCGATAACCCTAAATATTTTGGTCTGTACGAAACTAATTTATTACCTCGATGGACTTAAGCAATGGCTGGACGGGTGTGAAACGGCGTTGAAGATGAGATTCAAAATCGAGAACGCTGGTGTGGCCCTCTTTTCTGGCTTCTACGGAGTAGTTGGGTGCTTGCTTCTGGTTTATCTCTTACTTACTAGGTTCGCTGCGCCCCCACATATAGGCGTTCTAGGGCTTCTCAGCTTGACAGCCGCCTACGGCTTAATCAGAATGAGTAGGTGGTCCGTTGTACTTGTAATCGCGCTCTTCTTCATAGGAATAACGTTCGGCACAACCTCGTTATACCCTTCAGTGGTAAAGGAGACTTTCAACCCAAATCTTGAGATGTTGCTCTTCCACCTAGCTCTAGTCATGTATTTAGTCATGACGACCTTGGCAACTATATATGTTGTCTCGAGAAGGAGACGATTCGGTGAGACCTAGCAAAGAAAAGTACGATCTAGGGATTTGCGGCTAGCACTGCCAAACGTGGCTTTTCGAGTTGAACAAGTAGACCGTAACTTCGTCTCCAACGTCGACGAATTGTCGTTCCTCGCGTATTTCGATAAAGCCTTCGGCCTTGGTCAGCGTAGTTATCGCACCAGACAACCCTAAGGGAACAGGCGAAGCGAGCAAGCTACCTGACGCATCTTTGACGAGTTGCACCATAATGAACGTTCTCCGTCCCTTCGCAGGAAACATTCTTGTTGCTGCCAGAGCCTTGAGGACGGCCAAAGGTTCCTCAGTTCTACCCCCCATTCTGGAGATCATAGGACGTGCAAACATGTGAAACGCGAGCAGAGCAGATGTGGGATGGCCTGGCAACGAGAATACAGGTTTTCCATTGATCACTGCGATTGTTGTTGGTTTTCCAGGCTTCATGGCCACCCCATGGACAACCACTCCTGGCGCGTCCAATACAGCTAACACTTTGGGAACGATGTCTTTAGGTCCCACTGACACTCCTCCAGAAGTCATGACAACGTCAACCGAATTCAGCGCCTTCTGAATCATCGTCTTTAGATGGTCTGCTTCATCGGAAACAACCCCGAAGTTCACGGGGTCTCCACCACATTCCACAACTGCAGCGCTCAAGGTGTGTGCATTGATGTCATAGATTTTTCCGGGGGGCAAGCGCTCTCCCGGGTCAATGATTTCTGCACCAGTGGAGAGAATGGCTACTGTTGGTCGTTTGTGAACTTCAATTTCTGTCAAGCCGACTGCAGCTAGGGCACCGATCGTTCGAGAAGATAGTACTTCACTCTTCCCCAAGATGGCTTCGCCCTTTTTGATATCAGAACCGGCTTTCATGATGTTCTCTCCTTTAGAGACTGGGTGGCGCAGAACGACCGTATTCCCTTTTCTGGCGGTGTATTCAATCATGACGACTGCGTCGGCTCCCTTGGGTAGAGGTGCCCCAGTGACTATCCCAGCCGCGGTTCCATGTTCGACGGTGATGCTAGGGAGCATGCCTACTGGTATGTCACCGGAGAATTTGAGGGCGATCGGTCTATTTTCCTCGGCGCCGAACGTATCTTCAGCTCTTACCGCGTAGCCGTCCACAGTTGCCCGGTCAAAAGGTGGGACATCAATTGAAGCTACAACATCTCTGGCGAGAACACGATTGCATGCTTGGGAAATAGGGATCTGTTCCACTCCGATAGGTTTTGGAGAGAAGTGGTCTCTCAGGATTCTCTGCGCTTCGTCTAAGCTCACTAGTTTTCTAAACATTACGCCGCCCCGATTCTGTCGAAAAGATGCACAGTGATAGGTTCACCTTTCTCTAGGCCCTCACGGTCTTCCGGGATAGCCACATATCCGTTTGCCTTCGTCAATGTGGAAAGGATCCCAGAGCCCCTAATCCGGACAGGTTCAGCGAAAAACTCGTTGTCTTTTTCGACAACGTGTACTCTCAGAAACACTCGTCGTCCCAATGCTGAAGCAACTCTGTTCGTCAGCCTAGCCTTGACCATCGGTCTCTGTTCATCTTCCAGTCCTAACAGATTTGTAAGAAGAGGCCGTCCAAAGATCTCAAAGCCAATCATGGCTGCCACAGGATTACCAGACAACATGATTATCGGTTTTCCATGCAGAATCGCTAACCCTGTCGGCATACCAGGGCGCATAGCTATCCCGTGAACAAGAACACCGGGTTCTCCAATACTGTTGACGACTCCAGGAACAAGATCAGCCTTTCCCACACTTGTACCACCCGTCGTGATGGTCACGTGAGCCTTCTTCAATGCTTCGCGAATCTTGATGCTGATCGCGTCTGCATCATCCGTTGCTATACCGAGATCCACTGTTTCTACGCCGAGTTCTGCACACATACAAGAGAGAAGGAGACGATTCACATCTAGCACTTGACCTGATTTCAGTTTACAGCCTAGGTCAATAAGCTCGTTGCCAGTGGATAGAACTGCAACCTTGGGCTTTTCCCTAACACTGACTTGAACTAGCCCCAAGGCGGCCAATAAAGCTACGTGATGAGGTCCCAGCCGAGTTCCATCTCGTATGGCCATCTCGCCCTTGCGGACATCTTCACCTTTCTTGGAAACATTCTCGCCCGGAGTAACCGAGGTCCAAACTTCAATTCCGTCCTGAATTTCTTTTGTGTGTTCCAGCATTACAACAGCGTTAGCTCCCGATGGCAGAGGATTTCCAGTCCATATGCGTCTTGCCTCGTTCTTCTGGACTTTCTTATCCTCGGTCAGTCTGAGGGCTCTCGGGTTGAACTGGGATGCTTCAAAGGTATCTCGGGCCTTCACGGCGTAGCCATCCATAGCAGAACGATTGAATCGAGGCAAATCGTACGCGGCGATAACATCCCCCGCTGTGACTCTTCCTAGACTCTTCTTGACGGGGATCTGGACCGGTTTCATGCGCTTCAATTCAAGCTTCTTGAAAAAGATGGAGAGAGCGTTATCAATGTCGGTGAGTCTCTCGAATCCTTTAAGTCTCGCCAATTGTGCCAGTCTCACTGAGAGCAAGGCTACGTTTGTAGAAAAAGATATCGCAAAGTGTTCTCTTTTGCCTGTGAACTCAAGCGGCGTCGGTGGTTGCGAGGTCTTCTATCTTCTCTTGTAGCGACGATATGCGAGGGAGGCATACCTACCATACGCTAGAGCTGTGATTGCAGAAATCCAGGGTGCAACGTTTTGGCAAAGCATGTATTTCCACACGATATCAAGTTTAGCTAGAGGCTCTGATATAGCTGTTCCGAGCCCTTCAAGGGCTAGCCTGAATCCTGGTGCTGCAGTGTGAAGCGCGCTATCTATCGAAGCGATTGGAGATAAGGCTCTGCCGATTGCTTGTGCCGTTGCCAGCGTGTTCAGCACAAATCCGTGGAACCATGGATTGGATCCGTAAAGCCCGATTACCCTGGAATGGATCAGATCGGGATAGACTAGAATAGACATTGCAAAGGCTGAAGCTAGAAAGATCATGATGATTGTGATGGCACTTCTGATGGTTGCCTTTGCGAAAGATAGACGCCTAGAGAGATAGGAAATTCCCCGAGTTCGACGAACAGCGTCCTTTACGCGGCGACCGATCTTTCCCAGCTTTTCACCAGCTTTTCTCCACCATTGTCTAATCCCTTCAAGGCGCTTCGTTTTTGTGCCCCCATATCGCTTTCTAGGAATCCTTTGCATTTTCCTAGGTGTTGATAATCCACGTGGTACTACTGCAATGTACTTGGTGAGGTATGTCCAGCTTGCAACTAGGACGGTCATCACACCAAGAGGAGTTAGATGAAAGATGGGGCTTACAGTGACAGTGAAGGAAAAGGCGGTCCCTGGAACCTTAAGAACCTGCGATATGAGGAACTCGTCCGTTAGACCTATAGAAACGAACAGATAGATCATTATGTACTCGACGAGAAAAGCTATGACGATGAAAAGCACGATTGCCGCGAGACCTCTAAGCGCTGTCCATTTGAAGACCAAACGTCTCAAAGGCTTTTCAGAAGGCATCAGAATTCACCAGTTTCAGCGTGTTCTTGCGTGCGCACTTCGTCAAACTAGCATTTGGCAATACTGTAATGTTCTTATTAAGAGTTGCCGAGTGATGGTCTTGCACCGGAAAACAAAGCCAATGATTATGTCTGTAGAGCGGCGCAAGACGCCACAGGGTTCTGATCGAACGCGCTTTGACATTCTCAGGATCAGCGGTAGTCATTGTGGTGCGGCAAAAATCGCTTGGTACATAGCAAAACGCTTGAATGATATGTTGCACGAGCTATGGTTCACCTTGCTTTTCATATCCGCGATATATGTTGGAATAAGCGTCTCCAAAACGTCCAGGCAATGGGAATTCGTGTCCACATTTCGGGCACTTCGCCATTCCACATTGAACGATAGAGGGGCATCCTGAACAAGCGAAGGTTCTACCGTATGTTATGTCGAAGGTAAAACCACATTTGGGACAATGGATTATTCTTTTGTTCCGAGCCATTCAAGGTCACTTCAGGTTTCCATCGTTATGAAAACCTTTCCCGTTTCATAAAAGTGTTATTAGCTATCTCTGTTTGTGTCAAAGACGAATCTTGCCGAATTATGGCTATTGGGATTTTCTGGCGGTTCATAGTCTTTAACTCGACTGGGCTGGCAAGTGCGATGTCTGGCTTCACGCTTGGCGCATCGTGACTATTTCTTCGCGTGAAGGCAATGAACCCGTTTTCTTGAAACTCCTTCATGGCTATATCTTCTAGTGCTGTACACCTCATGTTGTGCCTCAGAATCAAAGCTTTGGAAGGCGGGTTTATTGCTTCTGCTTTGTTTTGAAACTAGAAGAGAATCAGAATCGTATGTATTGCTAAATCATAAGTTTTAAAGCCTTCGTAAGTGATAAGACGTTCAGCTTTGAGGTGAAAGCTAAAGCAGTTCTTGGATGCTACTTGGTTGGACGAAGCCTATGCCTGAAGGGTCAAAAGACAAGTGGTTCGAGACTTACAAGGACAGTCGCGTGCAGCTTTTTATAAGCAAGTTTCTTAGCGGGGAAATTATGGAAGTGAACCCCATCTATGATCTGGAGCAGGGCTATAGATATCCCATCGTAGAAGACATCACAGGTGATCGTGCTAGAGCAACGGAATTTCTGGAAAATCTTGCTGAACTCGGCATTCTTAGGAGAAAGCTCTACGACAAGACACTCCACTGTTCCAACTGCGGTTCAGCCAACGTCTCCATCCGCTATTGCTGCCCGTATTGCAGTTCGTTCGACGTAAGCAAGAGTTCCTTGATCGAGCACATCCAATGCGGGTACATTGACACTGAAGAGCATTTTCGAGAAGCGGACAGGCTGATGTGTCCAAGATGCCACGTAAAATTGACCAAGCCTGATATGGACTACAGAAAGGCTGGAGTTTGGTGCACCTGCAATGAGTGTGGCAAAAGCTTCGATATTCCAATTACTTCCCACTTCTGTCGCAATTGCCATCACAACTTCGGTTTTGAGGAGGCCATCTACAAAGATGTTTACTCCTACAGTATGACCGAAGAAGCGATGCAAGAGGCATCCTTGGGTTGGATCTTGATCGCTCCGATAAGGGAATTCTTGCAAAGTCGAGGATTTCAGGTGGAGAGTCCTGGTTTCTTGAAGGGGAAATCTGGGGCGAATCACATGTTTGACATCATCGCCTATCGTTCAGGGAACTCTGAGAATGCTAACGCCTTCGATCTAGCAACGTCAACGGGTGATGCGGTGTCAGAGCAAGCTGTAATTGCTATGTTCGCCAAAGTCTTTGACGCGACTCCCAATAGGGCATGTTTGATTGCTATACCCAAACTGAACAACAACGCAAAGAAGTTAGCGGTCCTTTACAAAATTGATCTGATCGAAGCCAAGGGTCAAGATGAGGCAATAGACGCATTGGAAGCCTGCCTCCGTTAAGGTATCTGCGTCTACAGCGCAGATATGCTCGGGGGCTTTGTTCTGAGCGAGTGCATTGTTTGCTTAGGTTGGTGACTTGTAGTAGTCCGCGTTTTGGGTTCCTCCGACAGTTGCCACGTTGATATGGTATACAGAGTCTTTGTTCCAGCTGTAGACGATACCCAAGTGAGTATGTTCCTTTGGAGCCAGCTCAACCGAGGAAAACGATTGTGCCACATGGTTCACGTAGACTGCAACAATCTCAATTGGTGTTTTGCCTATGTTGCGGACGTAGATGACGATTTCGGCATCTCTGAACCACACATCTTCGACGACAAAGCGTTCGCCCATAATGTCGTGAAGATTACCTGTGATGACGTACGTCGCCGTGATGGCAATCGACATAGCTGAAACTGCGATGACCATCAGTAGGAGATTGCTCAGCACGGGGGTGATAGCCCTCTTGTTCCCGCAAAAACCCATTCTCATTTCCGCCACCACTACGCTAGAAATTTAAATATCAAATACCCGCAAGTTAGTAGAATCACACAATGCTTCAAGCCGGCACTGAGAGTTCCCTCTCCCATTTTTCCAGCCACAAGTCCTCCAAAGAAAGCCTGAATGGCGCTCATGTGAAACAAGATCTTTCTGATTTCTTCAGGCGTTGATATGGCGAATCCCATGAGACGAAAATCCACTGTTTGGGTGAAGAAAGTTCTTAAGAGCAGCACAACTGTGAAGAGGAACACAAAAAAGGCCACGTAGACGATGGCAACATAGGGTCTCGTCTGAGTTTGACGCTCTTTGTCCAACATCATGGTTGTCTCCATAAATTTGCCCATTGGATCAAAGACCTTCTCAATTTGCCCTCCAGCTCGACTCGCCTCTGTAATAAGTGGCACACTTCGGCGAACAAGGGTTGTGTTGACTCGTTTGCCCAAGGATCTAAGGGCTTTTTCGAAGGACAAGCCCCAGGACATTTGAACAACCATTTTCTTCAGCTCCCTAGATAGCGGTCCGTAGCTTCGTTTGGACGCTTCTTCTATAGCTTGGGGAAGAGTCATGCCCGTCTGTTGGGCTTGAACAACACTACGGAATAGGCCTGGAAGATGCTCATCTATTGACCTTTTCCAGCGATAGTCCACATAGTCCAGGACAGCTGGAGGAAAGATGGTGACTGCAACGGCTAGCAATATGTGTTCGTCAAAAGCGGGTTTTTCCCAAAGAGTTAGGGCAGCGGTCAAGAGAATGGCGGCGCCTAAGATACCTGAAATGACCCAGGCAATCCTTTTTTCATGCTTCGCGATTCTGGGCACTTTCACCACCTTGGCGATACGACGTCCAAGATTATTAGGAATACAGCAGATCCAATTGGTATGCCGAGGTAAGTCAGTAGCACTAACAACAGGCGAGGATCAAACAGTCCAGCGTCTCCTCCGCCTAACATGGCCATGACTGCAAGCATGACTACTAGGATAAGCGGTCCAGCGACTAGGAGCGAGACATAGAACTCTGCCAAGATTGTTAGACTATCTGAGAAGCTGCGTAAAGCGATCCGCTTCAACTTCATATACCTGTGGGATCGGCTTGCGAGATACTTTTTCAAGTTGCCTCCTGAATGAATCGTGGCAATCAGACCTTGGAGGAATTGCTTGAACCTTTCGGAGGGGCTTCTTTTTGAGGCAGATTCCAGCGCCGAAAGAACATCATCCCCAAAGAGTTTCAGATCCCTTGTTATGGTTCTGGATTCCTTGGAAATGGCCAGTGATGGGTCCGCCTTGGCCAAAGACATAAAGATATGCTCAGGCGTTACCCCAGCGCCTGCCAATATGCTCATATATCCAACCGTGAAAGAGAGACCGTCCTCTAACTCTCTTTTCGAAACATCTGCACGGTAAATCGGATAGACGTAGAGAACGATTACCGTCGAGGCTCCCGCAAGCAGGCTCATCGCTATCCCAAAGAGGAGAGCGGAAAAAACGGACAGGTGGAGGCCCAGAATCAAGAGAGAAGGAACCAGCGCCAAGACACAAATGGGAACCAGAATACTGGCGAGAACGACCAAACTAACATACGCCTTGAAACTGACGTTCATTCCTGACTTGCGTAAGTTGATATCCATATCCTTGAATAGAGGCAAGAATCTCACGGTTTTTCTCCCGACAACTCGATAGGCAAAAATCTGAGGTTTTGTGACTCCTAGCCTGACACGCGCAACCCAAGGATGAAAGCGCTCAATGATCGTAGATGCGACGGGGTGAAATGTTTCTCGGGCGTGGCGATATACGTTTTTAAGGCTCTTTCGAATCTTGAAGAGTTTCATAGCCTTCCTAACCTTGCCTTTCGGTAAATGCGGGCTGGGTCAGCATAGTATTCTCTGATGACCGTGGCGACGTCAGTGTATCTTCGGATCTTGTTCTCTACCATCCATTCAAGCACCATTTTTCTTCGACGGAGTTCTTCGTGAACTTCGTTCCCAGCAAGTCCCAGCTTTTTCGCGCTGTTTTCTAGTACGTGACTGTTTCCAGAGTACGCGAAGCTGTCACCCTTGGCTGCCCACTGATATACGTCACTAGTAAGGATCTCCTTGGTATTGGGGTCCAAACCTAGAATCTCGGTGACTGCAAGAGCCCTTCTGGCCGGTGCTCCGTCGATTTCAGTCCGCAACTGAATCATTACGACATCGATCATGGTGACGAGAATTCTTGGAATATTCATGGGCTCTGACTCCAAACGGTGAACAACCGCTCTCGCGGATTCACCATGAATAGTGCTCATCCCCAAGTGACCGGTGGCTAGGGCTTGGAAAAGAGTGTACGCTTCTTCACCACGAATCTCCCCCACGATTATGTAATCTGGTCTCTGTCGGACTGCTGCTTTCAGGAGATCAAACAGCGTAATGCTGCCAGATCCTTTTTCGTATTGCCCAGAACTCGGGCGTACTATAGAGGGAATCCAGTTCTCGTGTGGCAAATTCAGTTCTGCTGTGTCCTCTACACTGACTATTTTGAGTTCAGGTTTTATGAACATGGAGAGACAATTGAGCGTTGTTGTTTTCCCTGCGGCAACACCGCCGGCTACGAGTATGGATGCCCTGTTCTCGATGGCGTACCAGAAGTACGCTGCCATCTCGGAGGATATCGTATTGAAAGCAATCAAGTCAGAGATGGTGAGGGGGTCGACCCGAAAGCGGCGAACCGTGAAGGTTGATCCTCTTCTGGTGATTTCATTTCCATATGTTAGTTGGATTCGACTTCCGTCAGGAAGTGCTGCATCAAGAATAGGCTTAGCTATGGAGATGTTCTTTTTTGTTAAATAGGCTAGTCTGATTACAAACGAGTTGAGCTCGTCAACATCCTCGTAAATAATGTTGGTGGGGAGGGATTCGTAGACTCGGTGCCAAATGTAGATTGGAATGTTGACTCCATCCGCGGAGATATCTTCGATGAGGTGATCTTTCATAAGGGGGTCTATTTTCCCATAGCCAATGAAGTCCCGTATGACGTAGTAAACGAGTTTGTCGATGGCTTCTCCAGCGGTCTTGAAGTCGTATTCCTTGATGACTTCTCTAACCTTATGTTCCAAGTATTCTTCAGCTTTCTTTCGTGTTTCAATATCTTTCGAGTTAACGTCTATCTCGTCAACTAGGATGTCCATGATCTCTTGGAGTTGTTCGCTTTCTTCTTTTAGAAGGGTAGGTTCTATCACTTCGTACCTTGTCGTCTGGGTGATTGGATCACTCACGACTGCTGCGTAGACGTAGGGCTCATCTATGGGGTAAACTTCACGGAAAGCTGAGGGTCTTTTTGTCCTTTTCCGCTTGAGGTTGATCTCCATCGATGTCACTCCCCTTGTCTGCAATCTTCGCGAAGGGCCTCCCGAGAGGAAGCGACTCATGGTAAGGCGTTAAGAAAATATTGTATAGCAAGACTTAATAAATACTGCGTACGAGAGATCACTGTATCCTATTGCAGTGCTTCTTGGGGGAAGATGAGTCTTTATACGGCCCAGAAGGGGTTCTTGCGTCTCTTGATCTCCACGAGTTCGCTTAATGCTTGGAGTTCGTCTTGGGTTAGGAGGTCTTGAAACTTCGTCATCAAGGCTTTTGCTTGCTCCTCTGGCACCGCGACGTAGAGGATGTCTTTCTCGTGGATTTGTCTCCCCACTGTTGGTTTGTTCAGGGAGATGGCTACCTGCATTCCGGTGTTTGCTTCTGAAACGGCTTCGCCGCGGTCTTGGATTTGCATCATGTCGCCTACGCTACTCCCGTCCTCTTTGACGAGTTCATATCGTGGTTTGATCCGTCCAGCCAGGACTTCGACGCCGACTATTGCTGGCTTCGCTTTTCTGAAGACGTAGTTCGGGAGAAGTTGGATCTTCCCTGGTTTCACCAATCTCTGGAATTCCTCTTGGAGGCGAGTTTGTTTTTCGCTCTTCATCCATTTCGTGTATTCGTCGATTAGATGATAGATGATGTTGTGTTGGAAGATGGGCACCCTACGATCTTTTGCTTCTTTTTCTGCGTCTGGGAGAATTTTCACGTTGAAAGCCAGTACGACGCCGTAGAGTGGCTCGTCTTCTTTGACCACGACGGCTTCGGTTATGTCCCTTTTTGACACGTCGCCGACGTCTGCGAGCCTTATCGGGACGTCGTTTCCCTTCAAGCTTTCAGCGATTGCTTCGAGAGAGCCCAACGTATCTGTCTTGAGGACAATGCCATCTAGATCAGTGGTGACCCTGATCTTCTCGATCTCTTCAGAGACAAGCTTGACAAAATCTGGGAGGCGATCCTCGTTGGGAACCGCATAGAGAGGGGCGCCTGCCAAGGCATCATCTAGATTTGGTGCTGCTATCTTGATTCCAGCGGCAGCCGACACTTGACTGACGGAGGAAAATCGGTCTCGGGGATCCCGGATCTCGTCAAGAGGCTTTGGTAGGAGTACGGCACGCGTGTTGGTGACGATGGGGTTCTCAATAGCTCCCACGACGATGATGTCGCCTTTTCGGAGGATTCCGTCATAGATGAGGGCGTTTAAGGTTACTCCGAGTCCCGGTTCTTCCTTGACTTCTAAGACGGTTCCCTTGGCTGGACCCCTAGTGGTTTTGAGGCGGGGGCGTAGGTACTGTTGTGCTAGGCCAATGAGGACTGCTAGGAGTTCCGGTACGCCTTCGCCTGTTTTGGCACTGGTTGGGACTATCGCGGCAGTCTTTGTGAAGTCGGCTATTTTGTCGAATCGATCTGTTCGGAAGTCGAGTCTTGAGAAGGTGCCCATGATTGTGTATAACCGTTCGTCCAAGTCTTTGCGGACGTATGGATCTTGGCTTTGGTGTGTTGCCAGAAAAGACTCATCGGGGTTGGATTTCCAGCCTGGTATGCGGTCAATCTTGTTTGCTGCTACGATGAATGGGGTTTTCCTGGTTTTCAGGATGTCGATGGACTCGTACGTCTGGGTTTCGAAGCCCTTCAAAATATCGATTACTAGAATTGCCATGTCTGCGACGGCGCCTCCTCTCTTTCTTAGGTTTGCGAAGACTTCGTGTCCTGGCGTGTCGATAACGAGAAGCCCAGGAATTTGTACTCTGCCCTTCAATCCCTTGAGAAGAGGTCCGCAGATTTTCTTGAGTGTCTCGACTGGAAAGAAGCTTGCGCCTATATGTTGGGTGATTCCCCCCGCTTCCCGAGCTTGAACACTCGTTTTTCTGATTTTATCCAATAGTAGAGTCTTTCCAGTATCGATGTGTCCAAGTACGCACACGATGGGTTGCCTTAGGGGCATAAGACTTCATTCCAGTTGAAACGTTGGCTAGCTAGCTTCTTCAAGAATGACAACGCAGCATTATAAACCATTTCTCTGTTGAAGCGTAGATGCGCGCGTTATCCCGCTTGGGTCACACGATTTTTCTTCCTTTAGCTTGGTTGAACCACGGCTGATAGAAAATTCTAGATGTTGAGTAGTACTGTTTCTCGTGCAACCCCAAGGCGATCTGCACTAGCTCGGGGAGCGTCGCATGTGTGAACTCCTGCGTCGGGTTTCCCCATCTTATTCCCTCGCATGCCGGATCTGCGTAGATGAAAAGGGTTTTGTCTCTGTATCCATAGGAAGCTGATCTTGGTCTGCCATATTTCGGCTGGTCTAGGATTTTGAAGGGCCACAGTTTGCAGGCCTTGGGTTTCATGTGCTGTAGTCCGCAGAGCCACGTGTCGTAGAGCTTGTGTAGGAAAATACAGGTGCCATCGCTTCTCCTCTTGAGATAGAATTTGTTTAGACCTGGACTCGTGACGCTGACCCCGTAGGCTTGCACGATCTTCGTCCACTCGTTGAATTTAATGGCTACACGGAAGCCTCTGCAACAGAGGCCGCATGTAGTGCAGTTCCATGAAGCGATGTGTTTCCATGGAATGGGTATCATCATTCTTCGCCGTGCTGAGGCTTCCAACTTAAGAGGTCTGAATCATTGGAGAGAGCGATGCCTTATAAATCATAAGTTCAGTGATAGGCAAGATTCCAGTCTGTTTTGCAAGTCGCGTTATGTCATGTCTTTTGCGCGTGCAATCTTGAGTTTGACTCTTGACGTGACCTCCTCCAAGATTGCATTTCTTGCTTCATCTAGCTCTTTGGTTTTTTCTTCTAAGTCTTGGATCTCCTTTTCCAGTTCCGCAACTTGTCTCTTCTTTAGCGTTTTCTGTCGGAGGAGGTCTCCTCTTTCCTTTTCTATGCTCATTAGAGATTCTGTTTCGGAGTCCGAGACACTTTCAAGTAGAAGTTGACTGAGTGGCGGGGTCGTACGTTTTTTGCTCTTCGACATGATCTTTCTCACATTCTCTTCAGACCTGTTTAACGTGTCTTATGTGTGTCGTTCTGCACTTTCCACGCAGGAGCACATTTGATCTGAGCAGATTTATATGTTCGGCGTAGAAATCACTGTTGGCTTAGGCGTCCGCGATATTGAGGAGTGGTTGTGATGTTGACGGTGAAAAGTGGTATTTACTTGTGGTCGAAGGACGACGAGATTTTCGTGGTTGAACGCATGGACCCAGCAGCGACCATTGGAAACGGAAAGAGCAAGATGACATTCCATGCAGTAGGTCTTGAAAATAAGAAGAAGTGGAAGGTCGCTGCTGAAATGGACTCAAATCTTCTGCGCAGTCTCGCCGAGTTTCGCGAGTCCCGCAGCCGGGATGTTTTCCTAATTAAACAAATCGAAAAAGGAAAGTTTGTCTACGGAACCTATCCAGAAGATGAGTGGAAATCCCGTCTGAAGAGGGTTCTGGCAAAGAAAGACCAGTAGGTTTTCAAAGCTAGACAGCCTTTCTCGGCAAGCTCTATCGGCACACATGTTTAAAGTATCTGAAACATGTATAGTCTTTGAGTTGTCTTGGGTGCCTTTCAGAGGGATATTAGGTGAAGAAGAATCCTGTAATCCAAACTCTGCTTGATCATAGGTCAATTCGGAGATACAGTGGTGAGATTCCGTCGGACGAGGTGATAAAGGCTATTGTCAGGGCTGGTCAACAAGCACCGTTCGCTTTTCAGTGCTACAGCGTGTTGTTGTCACGAAAAGTGGAGCAGAACCCGTACAAAGCACCGCTTTTATTTACAATCTGTCTAGATCCACACAAGTTCGAATTGATAATGGCCAAAAGAGACTGGAAGCTGATCCTGAACGATCTGGGGTTCTTGGTTCTAGGGATTCAAGATGCAGCCTTAATGGCTGAGAACATGGTTGTGGCAGGCAGAAGTCTGGGACTTGGAAGTTGTTTCCTTGGCAGCGCACCCTATCGCGCTGAGGAAATCGCCAAAGAATACAGTTTGCCCAAGAGGGTGTTTCCTCTTGTACAGTTGGTCATGGGGTATCCCGCGGAGGATCCGCCGGCAAGACCGAGGTATCCGCTGGAATACACCCTTTTTGAGGACAAATATCCTGCGCTAGATCAAGGCATGGTTTCCGAGGCGATGCGGATAATGGACGAGGGATATCTTGCCCAAGACTACTACCGGAACTTGAAAGCGAAGTTACGGTTGGAAGGCGACCGTGAGGAAACATTCTCTTACGATGACTACAGTTGGACCGAGCACATCTGCAGGAAGTTGGGGCAATGGGACCCAGACCCAACGGAACTGCTAGAGCAATTCGAGAAACGTGGGTTTCTCATCAACAGAAGACGACAACCGCAATAACTTGGGTTCCACAAGAGCCTGTAAACCTAGAGCCAACATGCTACCTCGTAACGTTGCGTGTCGGCTTCTGGGTCGGCGTGAAAAGAAAGCGGCGCTGTTATCACGTTTCCACTAATCTAGTGCCACGTTTGGGGTAACTCAGGCCCGAGCAAGGCTTGCCTCGCTCATGACCAAACTGATATCCGCAGCTGAGGCATCTGCAAAATTCGGGACCGCCAACACCTTGCCTAGGTCCTCCTTCTCCTCTTCCGTAACCTCCCCCTCGTCTCAAAAGCAACCTCCCCATCTGGTGGGTGCATTTGGGGCTTCACCGTTTGTAAACGTAAAGCGTATGGGATGGATAGCCCAATCGCGGATTCTCACAGAAATTGTCGATTCTGGAGGGTTTCCATCCAAGAACTTCGTAGTCATGAGAGACTATTCGGGTGCCGTCTTTAAGCTCTGTTTCCAGCTTAGGTCTGATCTTTTCGTTTGCACTGGTTGTGAGATACAAGAAAATGACATCTGCAGAGTTAATGTCCACCTCGAACATGTCACTGTGAACGATCTTCACTTTATTCTCGAGGCCCAGTTCGGAAACCGAGTTGAGCGCCCGCTTCACGAGGTCTTCTCTTAGCTCCACACCAGTGGCGCTGGCGCCAAAATCTTTGGCAGCCATTATTACTGCTCGGCCGTCCCCCGCGCCGAGATCGAACAGCATGTCTTCAGGTTTGAGTTCTGCTAGCAAAAGCATTTGACGGACTACTGGAAGCGGTGAGGCGACATACGGTGCGATGAACATGTCAGCGTTCCCTTGAATCTGTGATTAGTGGTAGTACGAGTTTTTATTGTTTTCTTAGGGGTTGCGCCTCAGGACACGTAGGTGACTTTCTTGGGTTGCACCGTTGGAGGTCTTCGTGACTGGCCGCACTTGAGGCAGCTCTGGGTGCACACTTTTAGGTATTCTTGTTCATTGGCTAGAGCTGCTTGGGCTGCCCCTTGGCAAAGTTCACTTTGTCCTGTGCATCCTGCTTCCTTGCACAGCTTGGATATGTACGTGCACATTTCATGAACGTCTTTTGGGTTGAGAGCAACTCTATTGGTGCGTACGAGCAGGCACAGTTCTCGTGCCAGTATGCAGGTCCTTATGTACTTGAACTGCTTCACTGTGCGGTCTCGTATTTTTTGGCGAGTAATTTCCATCGAGTGTTCTCCAATTGTTGATGGTGTTAGTTTGAACTATGTGTATTAGGCTTTTGCGAATTATGAATAAGTGCTAGTGTTCAGCAGAGGTTCCTTTGGTGGAAGAGCAGAGATTCATCACTTCAGATTCCAAAGAGGTTTTGAGAAAGCACCTGTTTTCCACTAGTAACCTGCCTACGGGTTGCTGCTACCAGAACCTCCTCTTCAATGCTTTGCGTTCAGCATCAGTTATCAACTCAAAGAATCTGTCTGAGAGCTGTCTTTCTTGACGCAAAAGGCTCTCCACCTCAGCGGCCTTCAGCTTTCTCCCACAAAGGCCAACAGCAGCCGGCTTCCCATATTTGGCAATCAAACGGGCAGTGCTCAACGCCCTTCGCTTCATCTTCTCTTCGCTTTGTGTCAGGCCCTCACCTCTTTTCTCTACAAGTGAGAGGACTCTCTCTCGCTCTCGTCCAAGTAGTCCCAGCGCCGTGGAATCACACCTAGGGCACTTCGGCTTGTCAGGCAAGTCCCTTATGCGAATCATCTCCGAATAGTTCCAGCACTTCGTGCAGATGAAAGTGCGCACTTCATCCAGCAGTCGAACCTTCGCGGACTCGAGAATTATGAGTTTCATCCGTTCAGGAGGAATCAGATCGGTCTTCATGCTGACCCGTTCAATGCCAACGCGAGCAACTGGGGTTGCCGCACCCCCCGTGTTCAGTTGCACAACTTCAACTTCGTCCTTTCGAACCATGTCAAAGACGTGAATCAAGTGGTCCAGATCCAAGTCCCTTGAAAAGGTCTCCTTCAAAGCTTCGTCGTAGATCGCTGTTCCTTCAAAGCTCTTCACGAGCTTGCTGAGACTCACACGACTGAAGTCAGCCCATTTCCTTAGGGCGCCAAACCTGCGAGCAACGTGGACCATCCGACGTTTGAAGAGGCCAGTCTTCACAGTCGCCTTTGTTAGTATATCGCGGATTCCCAAATCATGCGATTTCTTCAGTTCGTTGAACAAGGCAATGACGCGATTGGCGTTGGTTGCACCCATTCCTTGTATAAAAATCCTGTAAGGGTCATGCTGGACAGCAACAGCGGAACCGGTCTCATCCGACAGAATGTGGCCAAGCAACTGCGCCAAAGCCCTGTTGGTCAGAGAGCCGAAATTGGCGTGTATGATGACGAAGTCTTTCCAATCTTCCACAACCACCCGCCTGTGAGTTGGAACAAGCAAACCCTTTTTCACTTGCTCAATTGTCTCGAGCAGGGCTCGCAAAATCGTATCTTTGTCGGCTGGAAATTTCCCAGCCAACTCGTCTGCAAGCTTTTCAGGCTCCGCGCCCTCGTTTATCCTTTTTTCTGTAAATCCGCGGAGCCAACCAACCTCTTGGGCGACCGCGAAGGGTACGGGAATCTCTTCTCCAACCCAGCTTGGTATGGCTCCTGTCGGATCATCGACACTTTTGACATAGATGTTGTCGCCGTAAACACTCGAAATCTGCCATGGACTTCCACGGATGATGAACTTGACGCTCGGCTTCCCATACTCAGCCACAAACGCCTCGTCGAGAACGCCTATGGCCGACTCCTTGTGCTCGTCGACCACCAAATACTTCTTCTCGTCAGGAATCATAGACAAATTCTCGAAGTAGTACTCATACATCGCTTTGGTTCTACGAGGTTTGATCGCGAGCATATCTTCAAAGGACACCCAAGCAAACCTTGGAAACCGGGAGTGCATGTAGGTCAAGACCTTCTGGACATCCTCGACTGTAAGACCAGCGTACGGGTAGGCTTTCCTAAAGAAGTCGTAAATCTCGTAGAAATACCAACGTCTCTTCTTCATGAGCAATCCGATAATCTGATGGGCCAAGGCATCATACGGCTTACTTGGGACATCCACGGGTTCAAGATTCTCCACATAAGCTCTCCGGGCAATGGCCATAGCTTCCAATGTATCATCGGAATCCATGGTGATGATTATCCCTTGAGCGGTGCGTCCGATCCTGTGACCACTCCGTCCCACCCGCTGGATCAAACGGGTAACCTGCCTTGGACTCATGTACTGAACTACCATGTCTATCCGACCGACATCAATCCCCAACTCCAACGAAGAAGTGGCAACCAAGCCTTTCAGCTCACCGTTCTTCAGACCACGCTCCGCCGCGATCCGCGAAGGTTTCGCTAGCGATCCGTGATGGATTGAAACCGGAAAGTCTATGTCCCAAACTTTGAATCTGCTGGCCAGAACCTCGGAGACTGCGCGCGTATTCGTAAACAACAGAACTGACTTGTGTTTCTCGATGAAATCTCGGATTATGCGGAGTCTTGCAGCCACCTCCGGATGGGTGAAGAGTCTTGACGCAAGCTCAGCGTCTGCAGGTTTAGGCTTGGGAAAAAGAACCTTCAAGCTCATGAGACGCGCGACCGGAACCCTGACGATCTCGACTTCACGTTCACTGCCCACAAGGAATTGAGCAACCCGCTGCGGACTGCCAATCGTAGCCGAAAGGCCAATCAACTGGAACTCTCTTCCTGTGATCCACCGGAGTCTTTCAAGAGCCAACGATAGCTGACTTCCACGCTTACTGTCAGCCATCTCATGGACTTCATCGACTATCACCCACTGAACTTGTTGTAGGTGTCGGCGTAGGCGTCTTCCAGGCATTATGGCCTGTAGGGTTTCAGGTGTGGTGATCAGCATGTCAGGTGGACTCAAAGATTGTCGTGTACGTTCTCTAGTGGTCGTGTCACCATGCCTCACTGCCAGCTTGATGTCAAGATTGTTGCACCACCATTGTAGGCGTTCTAGAAGATCTCGGTTCAAAGCTCTGAGGGGCGTTATGTAGAGAATCTTTATGCCTCGTTGTCTTTGAGTCGTTTTGACTAGTACGTTGAGAACAGGAAGAACCGCGGCCTCAGTCTTGCCGGTGGCTGTGGGGGATATCAGAAGGACATTCTTTCCCTCTAGGATTTTGGGTATCGCTTTTTCTTGGGGCTCTGTTGGCGTCTTGAAGCCCCGCCGCTCGACAAGCTTGCGCACGGGCTTAACAAGTAAGTCAAAAATATTCCTTTGGCGTTTCTCCAAGGCCAACATGCCCCAAAGCAGAGAGAATACTGCCGAAAGCGCTGTAAAAGCATTTTGGAAATCTGTGAGATTCTCTGTTCTGGGCATCGAAACGTCGACCAGCGTGAAAACACTCGATCGCGGCTATCGACCGCAGGACGTATTTCTATGCATACGCACACTTTTAAGCAACGGCAGCCTATGTATAGTGAGAAGGTCACGGAAGTGGCAGAGTGCAAGCTTTGTGGAAAGAATGGTGAAGGCCTAACTCTGGTTTCAGCTGACCACAAGGACCTAGGTCGAATCATGGTCTGCGAGAAGTGCTGGAAAAAACTCTGGAATGAAAACCGTATGGTGTGCAGCACCTCCGGTTCAGGTAGCACATGTACAAGCTGCAGATGAAAAACACCAGGGATAGACCAACTGCTACCTCACCCATCCTGCTAAGCCCACCAGCACCAAACACCTGATACTCCGCGCGCATGCTTCGGGTTTTCAGCAACACCCAGAAGAAAAGCGGGATTCTACCGGTCCTGAATTGTGCTTTGCCGTATTATAATAAAAAATCTGGCATATTAACGGTTCAATTTTAATGCTTTGCTTACAAGACCTTGAGAATCAAAGATCAAGGGCAACCATTAAGCTTATATTCATTATCAACGAAAACTTGATGTTTGATCATTAATGGAGGAAGAAGCATGGCTAAGTGTCCGAAATGTGGAAGAGACGTAGCCAACCCACGGAAGAGTTGGAAGATGGCTGGACGAGCGGACAAACAAGGCAAGAAGACAGAATTGACCATCGGACTTTTCGATTGCCCCACGTGTGGCGCATTCAGGAAGGTCCTTGGTAAACGAAAGATTTAGATCAACGCACCGCGGAAACTGAGACGCTGCAATCACGATCAGGGAACCTTGAACCAGATGTAGATCAATGGTTCCAAACATTCCCCCTCCTTTTTGTTCAGGAAACATCAAGTTTTTAAATGCAAAAGAATAAGGCTACCCCAAAGCTGGCATTGCTACTGAGAGCCATCGAGTGTGAAAACGACGATAGAAGTCCCTAGTATACTGAAAAACGAGAAGGTCCAGACTGCTATCATGCTTGCAGTTGCAGTCGTTGGCTTCATAGCATTCTGGTATGGCTTGCGAGCCGCTTTCCGTACAGAACATCCGTTGATGGCAGTCGCCTCAGGAAGCATGAGGGACACGCTGGAAGTAGGAGATCTCATTGTGGTGCAAGGAGGGCTAAACGGGAGTGAGATCCAAGCTGCTCCAAGGGACGCCGATCCTCCTGGCGACATAATCGTGTTTCCTGGAGGACGCTTGGGAAGACCTGGAGAACTGATCGTCCACAGGGCCGTAAATAGCGAGTTTGTAGACGGTTTGTGGTATTTCAAAACGAAAGGGGATGCCAATCAGGCAACCGATCCTGGAGAGGTCGTGGAGCATGCGATAGTTGGCAAAGTCGCATATAGAGTACCATTCTTGGGATGGCCAAATCTGTTTCTCCAGACAAATCAAGGAAAATTACTGATTGTCATCATCTTGGCGATTTTGGTAGTTGTGGAGTTTGTTCCCTTCCCCAAGAAGAAAGAGGATGAGCAGAATCGAACCAAGCCTTTATAAGCACCGCGTAAGAACATCACTGTGTTTTCCAAGGAGAATGCTTCATTGCCAAAAACCAAGGCCTCAATCAACATAGAAAACGTCGTCGCTTCAGCAACTCTGAATCAACGAGTGGATCTAAACGCCGTGGTCAAGGGCTATCCGGGAGTGGAGTATCGACCAGAGCAATTCCCAGGATTAGTCTTCCGTCTCAAAAGACCGAAAACAGCCACCCTCATCTTCAATTCGGGGAAAATGGTCTGCACCGGCGCTAAATCAGAGAAAGAAGCCAGAAGAGCTGTAATGAAGGTCATCAGAGAACTCAAGAAAGGCGGCATAATCATCATCGGCAAACCTGAACTGAAAATACAAAACATCGTGGCCTCTGCCGCTCTTGGAGGGCTGATCGATCTTGAAAAGTCAGCTTACGAGCTCGGTAGAACCATGTATGAACCAGAGCAATTTCCAGGGCTCATTTACCGAATGGATGTGCCGAAAGTGGTGATTCTCCTCTTCGCCAGTGGAAAGCTGGTTTGCACAGGGGCCAAACAGGAAGAAGACGTTTACGAAGCTGTCAGTAAACTTCACCAGAAACTCGAAGATGAAGAACTGATATACTACGAATAGGCATGCAAAAACTGGGCGCGCAGTTTCTTCATCTATCTAGAATTTTCCCGATAAGATGCGACCCGTCGCTGCATCCATTGTTATTTTGCGCTTGACTTTCCTTTCCTTATGCCTTACCTTCAAGGTCCAGACAGGCAATAGTATAATCTCCCCCGAAACTGGTTTCACACCCAATGTCAATCGCAATTTCCGATAAACTTTGTCCCTTCCCATCTTTATCGCGGGGCGATCCTCCATTTCATATGGCAACTTCGGCAAGAAGGTAATGTCCTCATCATCATCGAAGCCTTTCAGCTTCTCAGGTTCTTTCTTGATCAGTTTGTGGAAGATTATCTCCTTTTTCTCAAGCGAGACTATCGCACCTGTTTGTGCGCTTATGTAGTAAGTATCAATATCCTCCCTTTTGAAAAAGAATAATCTTTTCGCCTCTCGCGTAGCCAGTACTCTCCAAATGGGAACATGGAAGAACTCGGCGTCATAGATTTCTTCCTTCTTGCCGAAGAGTCCCCCTTCAAGCTCAGATTTTACCCTTTTGGAAGCTTCCACTTGAGTGATTCTCATAGGAATCGTCAGAAATTCTCCAACAATGTTCTTGGAAGGTTTGAAGCCGAATTTCGACAGCCAATACAGATTCTCAGGGTCGCCCTTGGCGCGTCCCTTTTCTACAACTTTAGTCTTGACGAGATTTTCCAGCGCCACCTTCAAGTCTCCAATGCTAACATCCAAGTTCTTCGCAATTGAATTCAGTGAGACCGCTTGTCTCGTAGAATTGAGATATATCCGAATTCGCCGTTCAAGCGATTTCGATTGAAGTGCGGGTTCAAGAGCGCGAGCCTGCTCCAATACTTCTCTGTGCAGGTATTCTTCGAAGAACATCTTTGATTCGGATGAAAGAGATGGAGGAAGATCTTTCTCATCCAAGGTCAAATGATCGGTCACCAGCCATCGAACTCGGAAATCCACCACGTCATCATAGAAGTCAGGAGACAACACGAGGAATTCCCCAGTTTGGAGACTTGGAAGCCTCCGCAGAACTCTGTCAGCTTGCATAGGATCTATTGATTGGATGATCTTCTGCACCCTCGCAATGTCTTGTTTCGTCATCATCCGCCCCAAGCACCAGGTGTTCACTTGCGCAAGAGCCTTGTAGTCTATATCGGTCACGTTTTGGGTGGCCGCCACAAGCCCAATTCCATACTTTCTCGCTTGCTTGAAAAGAAGAGCATACGCCTCCTTTGGAGGAGGATTCCTAGGATACGGTGGAATATAGGGCGCGATTTCATCAACATAGAATAATAGCTGAACATCTTCTGAAGGGTTCTTGAGCATCCAGCAATAGAGCTCCCTAAGCAGTGTGGCCAAGAAGAACTGCTTGTCGCCTGTAGAGCTGAGCGTGTTCAGATAGATGATGTTGAGGGGCACCTTTCCATCGCTTCGATCCATAAACATGTCGATGTCGATCTGAACTCCCATCTGAAACATGAGGGAAGCAGTGCCCACCGTAAGGAAACGGAGTTTTCTTGCAATCTCTTCGGGCTCCTTTTTTGTAACGAGATCATAAAGAGTTCCCGTGATTTTTGTCGAAGGTCGCAAAACTACGTCAGCTAGCTGTCCCATATCTCTGATCGTCTGTCCTTCTTGCCAGAGATGTTCCAGAATCGTGAACAGGTATGCTTTGGCTCCTTTTCCTGCGTCTGAGTCTAAGTCGTATCCCAAAAAGCTCGTGAGTGATGTGGCTGTCATGTCAAGAGCTAGAATGGATTCTTCGCTCGGAGTGTCTCTTGACGGAAACTCCAATGGGTTGACGCTGATAGGGATACCCTTGCTGCTGGCGGGAGTGAATATGGCCACTCTCGCCTTTTCGAAAAACTCTTCCTGAATTGCTGAAGTGGTTCCGTGTTTCTCGAGTTCCTTTGGATCTCCCTTCAGAGCGAGAGAGGCGATGTCCCCTTGAGGATCAACGATTATCACAGGGATGTCGTTTCTGACTGCTTCCTCGACTACACATTTACAGAGCACCGTTTTGCCTGATCCGCTGGCTCCAAGAGCCACAAGGTGGCGATGTAGCGCTTTGACGGGTAACTCAACCGGCGATTCATTCGCAACTTCTCGGCCTAAGAAGAGAGAAATAGTCCTCCCCCCGAGAGTAGCTTAATTCTGCTTCCTTATTTGTTTTGGTGCATGTATGCGCGCGTAGGCGGATGCAGGAGCTAAGAGGGGCATATAAAGTGAAGTTGTATATTATGCCTAGGTTTCTCGACGAATGGGAGGGAGAAGGCGATTTCGCAGACTAAGCTGGAAGGGATATTTGTGCCTCATGTGACACCCTTCAAACGTGATGGGAGAATCGATGAAGACGGACTTAGAGCCTGCGTACGATTTTGGGTAGAAGGTGGACTCCAAGGGCTGGTCACGCTTGGCAGCAACGGTGAAGCCCCCTACCTTTCTAGGGACGAAAGAAAGAATGTTATCGAGGCTGTGATAGATGAAGCCAATGGGACGGTTCCGGTCATCGCTGGGACGGGCAGTATGAGCACGTGGGAGACTATACAATTTACCAGAGACGCGAAAGACCTGGGAGCGGACGCTGCTCTTGTAGTAACTCCATTCTACTACAGGCTTTCACGTCAGGAAATCAACGAACATTACACAGCTGTCTTGGAGGCTGTTGACCTTCCAATTGTTCTATATAGTGTGCCAAAATTCACAAGCTATCACTTGGACCTAGATGTGATTTGTCAACTCGCCGCTGAACACGAAAATGTGGTGGGAGTGAAAGATAGCGGTGGAAATCTTGGTCGAATAGCCGAGACCGCAAGGTTGGTCGGTGCCGAAATCTCGGTTTTGGCTGGAACAGCCGATCTGACTCTTCCCACTTTGATGCTTGGAGGAAAGGGTGCTGTAATAGCAGTTGCGAATGCATTCCCCAAGCTGTGCAGCAACCTCTACGAGGCTTTCAGGGCAGGAAACTATGAAGCGGCCAGCAGCATACAACAGTCTATAACTCACATAAATGAAGTCTTGACGAAACGGCACAATCAGTTGTCGGCCATCAAAACAGCATTGAATCTGTTGGGCTTGCCAGGTGGCTGTCCACGAAAACCAGCATTACCATTAGACGGAGAAAGCAGAAAGGAAATCGAAATCCTGATACAGGCCATGGCAAAGCTTTCCTAAATCGTATGCATGCCTGTCAGATCAGACTTGAAGCTTGCCCTCGATCAGAATCGGGTCTCGGTCGACTCTCACTGTTGGGCTTACGCTTATGAGGTCCAAATGCAGCGTGCTATCATTCTCTCCCCCAAACGATTTGTTGTCACCGACAGCCACGTGGATTGTGCCCATTGCTTTCTCCTCCAGAATGAGTGGAGCATTCAATTCCGCGTCTACATTAATCCCGATCCCGAATTCGGCAAACCGGTCTTTATCGCCCGTATTGGCGTCCAAAATTTCTCTGAAGACCTCTTCTCCCTCTGCTGCCTTGAAATTCACTAATCTTCCATTCTTGAATCTCAACTCTAGCCCTGCTATCCTCAGACCCTTGTAGAATCGCGGCGTATCCATTACGAAGACGCCGTTGACGCTATCTTCAACTGGGGCGGTGAAAACCTCGCCCGTCGGCAAGTTCAAAATGGTATCTCCCCTCTCGACATCTTCATCGCTGATAACGCCGTCGTCGATAAGCCACCGTCTCTCAGCCACACTAAATCTGAGATCGGTCCCTGACGTAGAAGAAACCTCGACTTCTCTCGAGTCTTCAAGAACTCTCGCCAATCGTTGACCGATTTGGAGCATCTTCTTGTAGTCCGTGTCCAACGCTTTCATAATCTTCCTGTCCAACCCCTCATAGGTAAGGTTGAAGAGCCGCGCCAAGCCTGGGGTTGCCAGCATCAAACCCCCACTCTTGATCTTGTGGGTAGTCATTTTCTCTTGGATAGGTTTGTTTGCCTGAACGAGGGCTTTCATTTTCTCAGAAGAGATATCTTGAAGAAGAGCTGGATCGCTCGGAGCCGATAGGCTCATATAGACATCCAGCGCATCACACGCTGCCAGGATGTGGCTAGGCGTTTGAGACAGCGTTTCAACGCTTGCAGCTTTGAAGCTAGAAGACGCATATTCGGAAGAAGTCACAAGGATTTCGGGTCTTGCCCCGACTCGAAAGCATTCAATGCCTACCGCCATGGCCAGGTCAAGAATGTTTCCGTCAGTTGAAACAAAGACCATATCCCCTCTCTTGATTCTATAGCAGTCACGGACAACTTTTCTAGCGAGGCTTTTCCGTCGAGCTTCCAAAATTCTGCCTCCAAATATCTCTGCAGAAAACATGAAGGCTAAGAAGTTTTCGCTTGTTCTAGAATAATTTGCAGTTGATCTTCACTGATGGCGCCTATCTCATAGAGCTTGTCGGCGGCCTCGCTGGCTTTCATCAAGTAATGTAGCGAAACGTTCTCTTTTGCCAATCTTTCTTTTCCCCCTTCCTCTCTATCCAGCAGAACCACGGCATCATCGACGACGCCTCCCTCGGTCCTTACTGCTGCTACTGCCTTTCCAATTGACTTCCCAGTCGTTATGAGGTCATCTATAAGCAAGACGCGATCGCCCGACATGACAATACCTTCGATTTGTCGTTGGCGACCATGAAGTTTGATGTGTGGGCGAATGTATAGAAAAGGTTTCTTGAGTCGATAGGAGACTAGCGATCCGAAGGGAAGGCCGGCTAGGGGGATTCCGGCGATTCTCTTGAAATCCATGATTTTCTGATCTGTTTCTATGAGTTTTACAAAGAGGTCGCATATTCTTGCGAAGGCATCAGGAAAACTTGGTATGATCCTAAGGTCAATGTAGTATGGGCTAGTCTTGCCGCTTGTGAGTTTGAAGGTTCCAAATTTGAATGCGCCAATCTTGTGCAGGATTCGGCATAAGTCAGTCTTCATTTTTTCTTTTTGCTTTGATGGTGACAATGACGTTGCCCTTGTCTAAGAGGGAGATAGTTGGATTTTAATGCTTGTGTCGACATTGTCCGCTATGTTTAAATGATACTCGATGGGAAACTTGTATCCAATTGGAAGAACTCTCTATGGTTGATGTATGGCTTCCTTACGGAGCGACCGAAGTCTGCGCTAGGATACCGACCAGGAATTATCT
>CAYFZQ010000001.1:43981-46857 GCA_964347825.1 uncultured Candidatus Bathyarchaeia archaeon
TTATCTTCGGCTGTGGCGCCCACCGCCCCGTCACTGAGGCAGAGATGGAAAAACTGGTGGGGCTGGAGGCGTTGGAACGGGTGAAGGCGACCAGTCACAGTCACAAAGCGGAAGATCAGGTTTTTCTAGGAAAGACTTCTTTTGGAACCAAGGTACATGTGAACAAGGTTTTCGGTGAAGCTGACGTCAAGATTTTGACGGGCGATATAGGCTTACATTATTATGCTGGGTATGGTGGTGGAAGAAAGAGCGTCCTTCCTGCAGTGTCAAGTTTTGAGACGACCCGACATAACCACGCGATGATTCTAAACTCCAATGCAAGAACTGGTATCTTAGAAGATAATCCGGTTCATGAGGATATGGTTGAGGCGGCGAAACTAGCCAAAGTGGATTTCATCCTAAATATCGTGACAAATAACAGACACAAGCTTGTGAAGGCGTTTGCTGGAGACTTGGAGCAAGCCTTCTATGAAGGAGTGAAGCTCGTGGATGATATGTGCAAAGTGGCCATCGAAAAAAGAGCAGATATCGTTGTGGCCAGTGCAGGTGGCCATCCCCTAGATATAGATCTTTATCAAGCCTACAAAGCGGCTGACAACGCTCTGAACGCTGTGAAGAGAGGGGGCGTGATGATATTGGTTGCGGAATGTCCTGAAGGACACGGGAATGAGGTCTTTTACGATTGGATGAAAGGCTTCAAGGACTCCAAGCAGATGGAGAAGGAGATCAAAAAGCGTTTCCAGCTCGGAGGACACAAAGCCTATTACCTAGCTAAGGCTTTGGAGAGAGTCAAAATCATCTTGGTGTCGGTTATGCCCGACTACCTAACAGTCAACGTCTTCAAGTTGAAAACCGCTAAGGTTGTAAACGATGCGTTGCGTGGGGCCTTCAACATAGCCGGAAAGAACGCAAAAGTTTGGGCCTTGCCCTACGGTAACCGTACGTTGCCACTTGTGAAGACAACAGGATAGCGGGGTTCTAAGAGCATGGTTGTGCAAACGCAGTTCACGACAAGGATGTTCGAGGCCGGTGACTTAGAACAAGTCATGCACATTAACCGCATTTGCCTTCCTGAGAACTATTCTGTCTCCTTCTTTCTTGGGTTGCACAGAAAATTCCCAGCCACTTTTATAGTGGCAGAAGCGGGTGGTGAAGTGGTTGGTTACGTTATGTGCCGTATCGAAACCGCACTGCCTGGTCTCGGTGTGTTTGGGATTGGTAAGAAGGGGCATGTAGTCTCTGTCGCAGTCTTGCCTGATCATCAGCGCAAAGGCATCGGATACACCCTCATGCAAGAAGCGATGAAGGGTATGGTGAGGTACAAGGCGAAGGAGTGTTATTTGGAGGTCCGGATGAGCAATACGGCCGCTGTGAACCTTTACAAGAAGATGGACTTCCAAGCCGCGCGGATTATGAGGAACTATTACGCAGACGGGGAAGATGCTTACGTGATGTCAAGAGCGCTTCCCTTCTAGACCCTCTTCGGATGAAAAACAACAACCACTAATACTGGCGCCAGGCTAACGTTGCTTGGTGAACTCGTTGGGGCAATGCCAAATCTGCGGCAAAGAATCAAAGATTCTTTCGGATCAATTTGGAGTCTGTCTTCAATGCATCAGAGAGACACCCGAAGACGCTCTGAAGGTGACAGACAAAGTCCATGCTGAGAGCCGTACCGCCTTCGGTCTTCCCTCAAAACCCCCCAAAGACTCTAACGGGCTTTCCTGCGGGATCTGCTCCAACAACTGCCAAATCGGCGTCGGCGCGAAGGGTTTCTGTGGGCTTGTATTTAACCGAGACGGACGATTGGTGCGAATTGGAGGGACTGCGGCGGAGGGAATACTTCAATGGTACTACGATCCCCTGCCAACGAACTGCGTTGCATGGTGGTTCTGCCCAGGCTGCACCGGCGCAGGATACCCGAAATATGCGTACAAACCTACGGCAGAAACCGGATACTCCAATCTTGCTGTCTTCTATGGAAGCTGCAGTCTTGACTGTCTATACTGTCAGAATTGGCATTACCGGGACCTTGCGTCAAAACTTGCCCCTGTCATGAGCGCAGAAAGCTTGGCAGCCAAAGCGGACAGCTATGCGTCGTGCCTACGCTTTGACAAAGGTGAAAGCCCCCAAGTTGAACATGTTTCTTGTATCTGCTTTTTTGGTGGTGACCCCTCCAGCCAAATGCTTCATGCACTAAGAACCAGTGAGCTGGCGCTGGAGAAGGCTAGAAAGCGAAATCGTATATTGAGGATCTGCTGGGAGACAAATGGTTATTGGAAGAAGGAGCTTGCGCTGAAGGCGGCTCACCTGTCTCTTCAAAGCGGAGGTGTCATCAAGTTTGATTTGAAAACTTGGAACGATAACCTAAGCAGAGCTTTATGCGGGGCTTCAAACAAGCCGACTCTGAACAGCTTCAAGTTAATTGGGGAGCGATTTCTGAAAAAGCGATCTGAGGTTCCCATTTTGACTGCCAGCACTCTTCTGGTCCCTGGATACGTAGACGCGAAGGAAATACAAGCGCTAGCGCGATTCATCGCAGACATTGACTCCGAGATCCCATACACATTGCTTGCTTTCCATCCGCATTACGTCATGAACGATCTTCCCACTACAAGCCGAGACCAAGCCAACGTGTGCTACACCGAAGCAAAGAAGTATCTCCAGAACGTAAGACTGGGAAATGTACAACTACTCTCATAGATTGAACGTGGGTTTCTTCAAGAAGCCGAACTTTGAAGTGCGATTTCCGCCTCACATCTGCCAACAGAGGGAGAGACAGCAATCGAAACCAACAGGGACGAATTGAATCAGCAGCAGAATGGGCGAAGCCCTGCGCCTCACTATGGTTCTGAATTCCCAGAGACCGCACGCAC
>CAYFZQ010000001.1:46957-60938 GCA_964347825.1 uncultured Candidatus Bathyarchaeia archaeon
TATAGAACTTTGTTTCAGAAGCTTTAAATTACCGTCTCCATCTTCTAACAGTGGGGTGGGCGGCAGCAATTCGAGAATTGCTGTGTTGCTGAAAGAGAAAGGAGTTTTTGCTTCACCCCCGTAATCTACCATCATCTTCAGACTCTGCTTTGTAGGGCGTTTCAGTATCCAGAGTTGAGTCTTTGCCTGTCACCAGCTTGCCGTTGGGCTTCTTTCACAAGAAGACTCCTCTCTTGTATGGATTAGCCGCCATGGACTACTGGAATAATGACGATTTCTTCCCCGTCATGCACTCGAGTTTCAAGACCTTTCAAAGCGCTTATTTCTCTTCCGTTGACAAGGATGAGCGCGTTTGGACGAGGGTCGTTGAGTTCTGGATCAATCAGCGCTCGTCTGGCCTCGCTGGAAAGAGAAATCCCTATCTTTTCCACAGCTTTTCGGACAGTGGGGGTGTCTAATTTCAGCGAGAGCTTGTCTTTTTGAGCGGAAATCCGGAAGATCCCCCTGAGCTTAACGTTTACGCTGATGGTCATCCTTATCCCCAAAAAGGCGATCGTATTCCATGCAGAATTGAATGGAGAGGTTTCTTGGACAGCCAGCTGTTTTCTGCGGATCTTTTGGGGTTCGGCGTTTGCGATATTCAAGCCTTGCAGGATATCAAAGACTGAGGAAGCTATCGCTTCTCAAGGGCTTCAGCTATGCGGTCCAGCGCTTTGTTGAGATTCTGGACGGAATTGGCAAACGATAGACGCAAGTAGCCATCACCGTGTTTTCCAAACGCGGTTCCTGGCAGGACTGCTACCCCGGCCTTGTTAAGCAGATAGTCTGAGAGGTCTCGGCAGTTAGTTCCAGTTCCCGTTATGTTCGGGAATACATAGAAGGCCCCAAGGGGTTTTTTGCATGTAATCCCTGGAATCTCGTTCAAACCTGGAACTATGACGTCTCTCCTCTTTTTGAATTCGGCGACCATTTTCTCTGATTCGTCTTGTGGACCTTGTAGCGCTTCGATTCCAGCCATCTGGGTAAAGGCGCATGTGCAGGAGTTGGAGTTGACCATTAGCTGCGTGATTTTTTGTGCTAAGTCCTTTCGCATTACACCGTATCCAAGTCTCCAACCAGTCATGGCATAGGTTTTCGAAAAGCCTTCTAACACGATGGTTCGCTCCTTCATCCCGGGAAGTGAGGCTATGCTTTCATGTTGGCCTTCATAGAGTATCTTGCTGTACACCTCGTCGGATATCACGAAGATATCATCTCTGTCCGCGATGGCCTCAGCTACAGCTTTCAGGTCACTCTTCGTGAGAACTCCGCCCGTTGGGTTTTGCGGTGAGTTTAAGACTATCATCTTAGTCTTCTTCGTTATCTTCTTCTGAACGTCCTCTGGATCAAACCTGAAGTTTTTCTCCTCTTTCAGGGGTATGGGTATCTGCTGGGCTCCGACAAAGTTTATCACAGACTCGTAGATAGGAAAGCCAGGGTTAGGGTTCAAGATTTCGTCGCCAGGATTGGCTAAGGCGAGTATGCTGAAGAACATGATCGGTTTGGCGCCAGGTGTCACGACCACCTCTTCCAGTTCGACGTCTATGTCTCTCGTCTTTGAGATGTGTTCTGCGATTGCTTCTCGGAGTTCTGGGATTCCCGCAGCTGGAACATAGTGTGTGTAGCCGGCGTGGAGGGCTTTTACTGCAGCTTCTTTGATGTTCCTTGGCGTGTCAAAATCCGGTTCTCCAATTTCGAGATGGACGATGTCTCTTCCTTTCTTCTCAAGAGCCTTTGCTTTTGCGAGGACTTCGAAGGCCGTTTCCGTTCCTAGAGCATCCATCCTCTTTGCGAAGACTGAGTCCATTGAATCACCAATCTTACGTGAAGATATGGAGTTAAAAAGGGATTTAGTATTTAACGTTTGCAACGGGTTTGTAGATCGCCTTAGAAATGTTTGGACAAGGGTTTCATTTTCAGAACTTCAGGGTTGACGAGGTTCGGCGGTCTTCTGCCTTCGAAGAAGGCTACAAGATTGTCTGACACCATCTTGGCCATTTTGGAGCGTGTCTCATGGCTGGCGCTGGATATGTGTGGGGCAACTACTACATTGTCGAGTGTGAGTAATGGATTGTCTGCGGCGGTTGGCTCTTGCTCGAAGACGTCGATACCAGCGCCTGCTATTCGCCCTTTCTTTAGCGCGTTGTACAAAGCCTTTTCATCCACAACCGGGCCCCTCGAATTGTTAATCAGATAGGCTGTCTTCTTCATCAGGTTGAGTCTTTCCTCATTCATCAAGTGGTGCGTCGCTTTCAACAATGGAACGTGGACGCTGACAAAATCGGATTCTTTCAGAAGGGTTTCCAAATCTACAGATTCTGCCCCAAGTTGTTCCAATTCGGGTCTTGACACGACGTCGTAAAACAGAATTTTCATATTGAAACCTTTCGCTCTTCGCGCCACAGCTGCGCCTATTCTCCCTGCTCCGACGATGCCAATGGTTGCTCCATGCACATCTCTCCCCAACAGCATGCTTGGATGCCACCCCACTTTCCACTTTCCGGAACGAACATAGCTGTCTGCTTCGGTGACTCTGCGTGCGGCAGCCATGAGGAGTGCCCAAGCAAAGTCTGCAGTGGTCTCTGTCAACACTCCAGGCGTGTTAGTTACGTAGATACCTCTCTTGGTTGCTTCCTTGACATCTATATTGTCGTATCCCACAGCGAGTTGCGCCACTATCTTCAAGTTCAGCGCTGCATCAAGGACCTCAGCATCGATTTTGTCCGAGAGGAGCGAGGCAAAGGCGTCGACATTTGCAGCCTTTTCAATTATCACATGTTTTGGTGGAGGAGCGTATTCAGACCAAATCTCTGTGTCAAATCGGTCTTTGATTATCTGGAGTCCTCTTTCAGGAATCTCACGGGTCACAAAAACTCTGGGTTTCGGCATGTTCGGTCACTTCTTTATCTGCGCGGTTTCTACTACTGGGAATTTATCAGTTAAAGCCTTTGTTTTCCATTTGTGCGGTCGGGTTTTCCAAGTCATTGTGGAAAGCTGTCTGGGCATGAGATTGACTGCTTTTTCATGAACGGAGGAAAACTTTTGACTTGGAAGCGTTGTCAAACTGCGATTTCGAGCGCCTGGATGGGCTGATCATTCTTATATCTGTCAGTAGCTACTTGGAAGCACGTTACCTGTTCTTGCATTTAGGAGTGGCGGGAATGGTCATAACCAAGAACAAGAACGAACTGGTAAACAATGCTGAATCACGCCTCGATCGCAAAGCCAGAGAGCTTGCACTACTGGGCCTCGAAGCAGCTTTGGAAGCAGTTGATCCGAGGGAGTTGATCAAGTCCAGAGTCACGCTACGGGGAAGCGTGCTCCGAATTGATGATGCTTCTTTTGATTTAGACAAATTCCAGAGCATCTTTATCATTGGAGGGGGCAAAGCCAGCGGTTCCATGGCCGAAGCTCTTGAGAAGATACTGGGTGATCGCATCACAGAAGGCGCCCTGAACATCCCCTACAACAACGGGACATACAGTGTACGACGAGTCCATCTGCAAGAGGCAAGCCATCCAGTTCCAGACGAAGCGGGTGTGAAGGGTGCAGAGCGCATTCTGAATCTGGCTAGACGAGCTAGCGAGGACGATTTGGTCATCTGCCTCATTTCAGGTGGAGGGTCTAGTTTGATGGCACTCCCTCGAGGCGAGATACCTCTTCAAGACAAGAAAATGGTCACGCAGGGCCTGTTGAATTCAGGGGCCACAATAAATGAGGTCAACACTGTACGGAAGCATATCTCAGACTTCAAAGGCGGCTGGTTGGCAAAGAGAGCGTATCCTGCCACGGTTATCAACTTGATTCTTTCCGATGTCCTCGGCGACCCTCTAGATTTCATAGCGTCAGGACCTTCAGTCCCAGATTCCACCACGTTCCACGATGCTGTTGAAGTTCTTAAGCGATATAGCCTCTGGGGGAATCTGCCGAAGTCCGTTGAGCGGGTCTTACTTGATGGCGAGAGAGGACTAATAGCGGAGACGCCCAAGAAAGAGGATGAAACGTTCAAGAAGGTTCACAGCTTTGTGGTGGGAAATAATCGGTTGGCAAGCCTAGCCGCGTATGATAGGCTTCAGAGTGCGGGTTTGAACGCACTGTTTCTCACTTCATTCTTAGAAGGTGAAGCAAGGCATGTAGGGACAATGTTTGCCGCCGTTGCTCGAGAGATAAGTGCAACAGGGAAGCCTGTTGAAAGACCTGCTGGCGTAGTGGCAGGGGGAGAGACCACGGTGACAATTTTGGGCGAAGGCAAAGGCGGACGAAACCAGGAAATCGTCCTGGCAGCAGCCTTAAAGGTGCAGAAGCTAGATGGCGTGGCGATTGGATCTCTGAGTACTGATGGAATCGACGGTCCAACTGATGCTGCCGGAGCCCTAGCAGATGGAAAGACTATACTTCGTTCTCGAGAGGTAGGTTTGGACGCTACGAGTTTTCTGCTGAATAACGATTCCTACAATTACTTCTCAAAACTGGGAGATCTGATCTTTACGGGGCCAACAAGCACGAATGTCAATGACGTTTCGATTATTGTGGTCGTTTAGCTAGGCTTGTTCGCCGGTGAAGAGTTCTACTATTTCTGATGCAGTCTGAATGAGGTCGTTGACTTCTTCAAACATCTTTTCAAGATCGGCTCCTCGATTCTTTGCGACATGTCTCACTGTTCGTTCAATATCGACCAAGCATCTTAGGATCGGGTCTCCGATGGGCTTTCTTTCCTTTATGGTTTGATGGACTATCGCTTCGACAAAGATGGGGTCGCCCATACTGTAGTAGATTGCGGCTTGCGCTTTTCTTACAGCTTCCAAGATTAGTCCAGAAGCCATGTAGGGCGTTTTTTGGGCAGCGATCAGTTCTGCTTTTGCTTCTCTGAGGTAGCGTAAAGCCCATCCTTTCTGATAGTCATCCATCATTGCCATTGTATTGTCTTTCCTTCTGCAATTCCTGTCGTAGGAGGGATTACGCTTCTTCCTCTGTTTCCTCTTCAATCAGTTCGGCTTCTTCAGAAGGTTGGGTCGTGATTACTAGGCGGGTTATATATCCTGCTATTCTGTTTCTTAGTTTTTTCGAGGAAATTCCGGTGAGGGCTTCTACGGATTCCTTGTTGTCTGCAAAACTGGTTGTGAATTTGCTGGGAAATCTCTCCAGAAGTTCGCGTGCTGTACTCTTTATTTTCTCTGTTCGAACTTTCCCCAAGCTTCTGTTTGCCCTCCACCGTCCTTGAGTCTTTCTGTCTTCCCGTTCATTTTTGGTGACACTGTTCCATCTTCATCGTTGCTTTTATTACTTACGCCATCCGAAACCCTGATTTCACCCTTTGATTTTCAGGATGGGTCATTTTCTAGTTCTGCCAGCGCAAAAATGTGAAAAACTCTTGAAATTAATGCTTGCCTAGGAAATTCCATTCCATTCGTAGGCTTCAACAAACGTTAAATAGTGACTGAAGGGAAAAAGAAGCTGTGGAGAAGGTCCTATGGCGAATCTCGAATTGTCTGTGGCGCCTATGCACCGAATAATCAAGAAGGCGGGAGCGGAAAGGGTAAGCGAATCGGCTGCTAAAGCGTTGGCCAAGGAGCTTGAAGGAATCGGCTTAAAAATCTCAAAGGAAGCCATCGATTACGCTATGCACGCTGGACGGAAAACCGTCAAAGCTGAGGATATCGAAATAGCCGTAAGGAAAGCAATAGGCAGGTAAGCCAAGGTCTTTCCAGGGCATCCTACAACTCTGCATCTACGCTCCTGAGAAGAATAGTGGTCTCTAGGCTCCTCTCTGCAACGCGACTGAGACGATGCCACCTAGAACGAAAACTGCTCCAAGAATGAAAAGTGCACTTGGGATTTCCACAAATAGAATGATCCCGAGTAGAGTCGCGGCGAGAGGTTCCAAGAGGGCTAGTGTGGCCGTTTCAAAGGACTTCAGACCGGAAAGCGAAGAAAAGTACAAGGAATGCGCCACAGCAGTCGGCAAAACTCCTAGCCCTACCAGTACTGGAACAGCCTCCCAACTCATTGCAGAGAACAACGGCCCCGAGCTCATCGCGACACTTGCGGCGAGCACTGCCAAGGCGGACAACATGTAGATGAAGAGCATCAAAGACAGAATCGGAACCTTGCGCCTTGTGGCTCGTCCCCAGCTTAGATACAACGCCTCAACGACCGCAGCAAGCAGAGCTTCGAGATCTCCCTTTAGGTTCAGACCAAAAGTCGGCGAAGAAGTTTCGGCGTAGGCGATTACGCTCAGCCCCAGAAATGAAATCACTATCCCTAGTATTGCACGTCGAGTTGGTTTCACGCCCGAAATCAAGGTTGAGAGTATCAGTGCCCAAATGGGCGTGGTGTTCACTAACACGGTAGCGTTGATTATGGGGGTGGCCATCACTGCCGAAGCAAAGAGGACAAAGTGTGTTCCTAGCAGAACTCCGAGAAAGAGAACTTGCGGAAAGAATCGCTTGAGCAAATCTGCTTTGAAAGGGCTTCTCCACAAGAGAATAGCAGCCCCCAACACTAAGAAGGCTATCGTCAAACGCCAAAACGCTATGGAGAAGATATCCACACCACCGATAAGCTTTATGAACACGGCTGCTGTGCCGAAAAAGGCACCGGCCAAAATGCCCTCGAAGAGCGCGATTTTCCTACCACGCTTCCACTGCTGTTCAGTCAAATCTAGACTTCCAAGATATTTGATTATTGGTGGGGTTTAGTTCTGTATAGTCTCAAGAGGTTTTCGGAAGATGAGCTGTAGAGATTGGTTGAGCGTATGGCTATGCCTGGACATTCTTCTCCCATTCGCGGTAGAAAAGACTTATATTCCGGATGAAAATTGCAGTAGTTAGACCAGAAATTCTATGTTGTAAAGGAGAGAGTTGAATGGCGTATTTGACTACACAAGCCGGGCAGCCTGTTCTAATCCTGAAAGAGGGAACGGCACGGAGGCGTGGAAGAGACGCCCAAAGAAACAACATCATGGCAGCCAGAATTATCGCCGAAGTTTTGAGAACAACTCTAGGACCTCGCGGTATGGACAAGATGTTGATCGACAGCCTGGGTGACATCACAATTACAAACGATGGCGCAGCAATACTCGACGAGGTAGATGTAGAGCACCCAGCCGCAAAGATGATGGTTGAAGTTGCCAAGACGCAGGATGATGAAGTTGGCGACGGAACCACAACTGCGGTAGTCTTGGCTGGAGAACTTCTACGAAAGGCTGAGGAGTTGTTGAGTCAGAATATCCATCCCACGGTAGTGGTGAGTGGATACAGAAAAGCAGCTCAAAAAGCGATGGAAGTCCTTGAAAAGGTAGGAATCACTGTTGATCTTAAAGACCGTGAAACTCTGAAAAAAGTCGCCATGACATCTATGGCCAGCAAAGCGGTTGGTGGCGCACGGGATCACTTGGCGGAGATTGCCATTGATGCCGTAAAGCAGATCGCTGAGAAGAGGGGTGACAGAATGGTCGCCGACATCGATCATATACAGATCACAAAGAAAGAGGGTAAGAGCCTCTTTGACACGCAACTTGTCCAAGGTCTCATAATCGATAAGGAGGTTGTACATACAGGGATGCCGAAGCGGATCGACAACGCTAAGATCGCTCTACTTGATTCTCCCCTTGAAGTGGAAAAGACAGAGTTCAACGCTGAAATCAGGATCAAAGACCCCACGCAGATGACGGCGTTCTTGGATAAAGAGACCCGAATGTTGAAGGACATGGTCAAAAAGATCAAGACCTCTGGCGCCCGCGTTTTGTTCTGTCAGAAGGGAATCGATGATATGGCTCAGCACTTCCTGGCAAAAGAAGGGATCTTGGCCACCCGTCGAGTCAAACAGTCTGATATGGAGAAACTGGCCAGAGCCACAGATGGAAAGGTTGTCACAAACCTCGACGACCTCAAAGCCAAAGATCTTGGAAAAGCCGGGAAGGTTGAAGAACGCAAGGTGGGCGACGACAAGATGATTTTCGTCGAAGAATGCAAGCATCCACGTTCAGTCGGCATTCTGATCCGAGCGGGCCTCGAAAGAATGATCGACGAGGCAGAAAGAGCTATGAACGACGCTTTGTCCGTTGTCGCCGACGTCATTGAGTACAACAAAGTTGTTGCAGGCGGAGGCGCGGTCGAATCAGGAATCGCGAAAACTCTTCGCTCCTACGCACGAAAAGTTGGAGGCAGAGAGCAACTAGCGATCGAGGCGTTCGCCGATTCCATAGAAATCGTACCCAAGACACTAGCAGAAAACGCGGGACTCGAACCCATCGACATCCTCGTTGGCCTGAAGGCAGCCCACGAAAAACCGAAGGGACACTTGATGGGCGTTAATGTCTTCACGGGAAAAGTCGTGAACACCTATGACAGCGGTGTGATCGAACCGCTAAGCGTGAAAGAGCAGGCGTTGAAATCCGCCACCGAATCCGCATCCATGATCTTGCGGATCGATGACGTAATCGCGTCGACCAAGCCTAGAGAAGAAGGCAAGCCACCTGGTATGCCCGAAGGCGAAGAATACGGAGGATACTAACCCTCCGCGTCCACCTCTTTTTTGTTTAGAATCTACCCAATCTCGTTATTTTCACATCAAGAATTTTAAGGATGAAGAGTTTCTCTACTAGTGACGCTCCGGTAGTATAGTCCGGTTAAACATCGAATGGACCACGTATGACGGCCTCTCGTCGTTAGAATCGGAAGAAAGCCGCCGACCCGGGTTCAAATCCCGGCCGGAGCACCATTGCAGACTAGATTCCGTATCTGAGCGCGCAACACGTAGGAAAAGGTTATTCCAAAGGGACTAGCTTGATCTCGAAAAGTTGCGGCCATCTTTTTCCTGTTATGAAAAGCCTGTCTTCTTCTGAATCATAGGCAATCCCGTTGAGGACATTGTCCGTGTCTGGGTCTGCCGAATCTTGGAGACCGCTCAAATCGATCCATCCCGTGACTTGCCCGGTTTGAATGCTTATTATCGCGATTTTGTCTTCCTGCCAAATGTTGGCATAGACTTCCCCATGAATGTACTCAAGTTCATTGAGCTGGGTCACAGGGGTAGCTTCATACACTTCAACCTGTCCAACTTTCTCAAAAGTCTCAGGGTCTAAGAAATGCAGAGTTGCCGTTCCATCACTCATGATTAGCCGATTGCCGTCATAGGTGATTCCCCACCCTTCCATAGGATAGCTAAACTCTTGCAGCAAATCAAACGAACGTTTATCATAGACGAAACCTCTATTCGATCGCCAAGTTAGTTGGATGATCCTATCGTCGACGATTGTGATGCCTTCCCCGAAGAACTCGTTTGACAGAGCGTAAAGCCGCAGGATTTCGCCAGTCTCCAATTCTACGCAACGTAGTGTTGAGTGCCCATAGAGTCCTGTGCTCTCATACAGAACACCATTCTCAAAGATCAGGCCTTGTGTGAAAGCATCTTCATCGTGCGGATATACATTGATAATGTCGTAGGTGTAGCGCACTGGTGCGGCATTTGTTGGACTATCGTTTTGCGAGATGAGTATGGCGGCACCTAGCAAGAGCGCGACTGCAACAAGAAGTAGACCCACTAGGTATCGTCTCTTCAATTGTGTTCTGTATTTCTCTGTACAAGCAGCTTTAGTACTTTGTGCGCGAGAAGTAGAATCTAGTCCATTCAAACGGCAAAGGGGCTAGTAATAGCTATGCTCAAGACCGAGAATCTTGTAAGCTTGGTAATTTTCCCTGCATGGACGAGTGGATTACTTGTTGGTGTCTGCTAATCCATCAATTTCATTAACTCATTGAGGGACAAGGTGTTGAGTATATCGTCTTTTCTAGCCCAGCCGCGTCGGGCGGTAGCTATTCCCAGCTGTATGAACCTCAAGTGGTCCGCGTTGTGAGAATCGGTGCTTATGACTAACCTACACCCCGCTTCTACGGCTCTCTTGACATTTGTGTCGTTCAGATCTAACCGGTTAGGATAGGCGTTGATTTCAAGGAAGGTGCTCGTTTCTACTGACGTTTCGAATACCCTTTCAAAGTCCAACTCGTAGCCTGTCCTCTCTTGAATTAGCCGACCCGTCGGGTGGGCGATTATGTCCACATTCTCGTTCTCCATGGCCGATATCATTCTCTCGGTGAGTTTTTCTCGTCCCTTCCTAAAACCGGAGTGGATGCTTGCGACGACGATGTCCAGATCTCGCAGTATCTCATCTTTGACGTCCAATTTCCCATCGGATTTGATGTTGACTTCAACACCATTCAGAACCGTTAGTCCTTCGACGGTCTCGTTGACCTTCTCTATCTCTTGCATCTGCTTCATTATCTCCTTTTCATTCATACCTCCGGCGATTCGCAGGGAACCTGTATGATCGGTAGTGGCCAAGTACTCATGCCCCAATCTCTTGGCAGCTTTTGCCATCTCTAGAATTGTGTTGGAACCATCACTCCACTTGGTGTGGGCCTGTAAGTCTCCCCGTAAGTCGTCATAACTAATCAGTTTAGGAAGTCTATCCTCAAGCGCTGCTTCCACCTCGCCCCTATTCTCCCTCAATTCCGGTTCGACGTACGTCATTCCCAAGTGTTTGAAGACTTCCTGCTCTGTCTTTCCAGCGATCTGTCGTTCGTTCTCAAAGAGGCCGTATTCATTGAGTTTCAGTCCTTGCTTCAACGCCAGTTTTCTCATCTCGATGTTGGTTTCCCTAGAGCCTGTGAAGTACATCAACGCTGAGCCAAAAGATTCTGGTTTGATCACTCTCAGATCTGATTCCAAGCCTTCTCTCAATCGGACGGTTGACTTGGCTTCGCCCTTCGCTATTACGTGTCGGACGCTGTCCAGACCAGTGAAGTAGTCCATTACATCCTTGGGCTTCTGGGTTGTGACGAGAATATCGATGTCACCAACCGTCTCTTTTCTTCTCCTTATTGATCCTGCAATCTCAACCCTGTTGACGGCAGCGAGCTTCCTCAAATCGTTCTTGAGCTTCTCAGCGACGGGAAGGATATACCCTAAAAGGTTTCGCCCTGTCCTTTGTCTTGCGAATTCGAGATTCCTCAATATGTTCTGCTCGGTCTTTTCTCCCATACCCGCCAAATCTCTGATTTCATGCGTCTTCGCAGCCCTCTCCAGGTCGTCTAGATTCTTCACTCCCAGTCTTGTGTATAGGAGTTTGATGGTTTTGGGTCCTAATCCTTCTACGCTTCGCAAGGCTTCGAAGTCGATAGGGAATTCCTTCTTCAGGTCCTCATGATATTCTGATGATCCTGTCTCGATGATCTCTTCAATCTTCTTCGCTATGTTCTTTCCAATTCCCGGTAGTTCCGTGAGTTGTCCGTCTTCTTTGACTTCTTCGATATCTTTGGGGAGCGATCTGACGGTTCGAGCGGCCTTGCGGTACGCCCTAGGTTTGTATTCTACGCCTTGCATCTCCAGTAAATCAGCGATTTCATTCAGGATTCTTGCGACGGCGAAGTTCTTCATTTGGTCACATTCTCGAATCTATTACTACCAACCGGCGAATCTGTTCGCTGTGAGCAGTCACAAACCGTGTTTATCGTTCGTGGATTTCTCTAATATCCATTCTTATTCCAATAAGGCTATTCCTCTGACAAGAGCTCCTTCAGAGTGACGAAGTCCTTTTCGAATTTTTCTCTCATCTTGGGAAACCGCATGGCGGCCGCGGGATGGCAGGTTGGAATGTATTCTATGTTTCCCTTTCTGGGAGTCTGCTGTGCCACCTTTCCCATCAGCACGACGAGCTTCGGTCTGATTTCGACAATCTGTTCAGTTAGATAAGGCAGGCAGGCCCTGATTTCGTCAGATCTTGGCGTTCTGTTCTGAGGGGTCTTGTGTTTAACAACATTTGTGATGAACAGCCTTTCACGACTAATCTTGTTCTTCCCCAAGACCGCGTTCAGGAATTTTCCCGCTCTACCGACGAAAGGCCTTCCCGTCTTATCTTCTTCCTCGCCGGGATTCTGCCCTACAAGCATCACCTGAGCTTTGCTTGGCCCCTCTCCAGGAACTGCATTCCGCGCTCCCTTCCAGAGTCTGCATTTCTTGCACTGCTTTATTCGTCTCTCCAGTTCTCTAAGAGACAAATTCAATCACGCTCAAGTAGTGGATGCAGGTTTATAACATGATATCAGTGTTGTGTGGAGCCTAGAGACCGAGAAGTCCGCTCGACTTTTATATCATGTCATGGAAACATTCTCTCACCAATAAGGAATGCACCATGGAAGTAGTGATCATAATCGATATGCTGAAAGAATTCGTAGCTGGCAAACTCAAGACTGAAAGAGCAATGCGGATTGTACCAAACATAAAGAGGCTCATCCAATCCGCTAGAGACCATGGAGTTCCGATCATCTACACCAATGACGCCCATCTACCAGTTGACTTTGAACTCACGAAATGGGGCAAACACGCTATGAAGGGAACAAAAGGCGCAGAAGTCATCCCCCAGTTGAAGCCTACAACGGGTGACTACGTGCTCGAGAAGAGAACCTACAGCGGCTTCTTTGAAACAGGACTCGATCCCCTGCTTAGAAAGCTGCGAGTCGATACGATTGTCCTAACTGGACTCTATGCAGATGTGTGTCTCCAACATACTGCCGCTGACGCGTTCTTCAGAGGATACCAGATTGTCGTGCCCAAAGATGCTACAGAAGCCGCGAGCGAGCAAGAGCTCCAACAGGGATTAAGGTATGTGAAAAAGATGTATGATGCTGAGATAACTGAAACCGACACGATAGTCAAACGTTGGACTAAAGCCTAGTTGATGACTCTTCGCATCTGCTAGAGCAACGCACTGAAACCTGCGTGAAGAAAAACTGAAGAGCGATCATCACCTTATCCACAGTTGCCGTGTTGAGCAAGCCTTGGGCGTCAATCTTACACCGATAATAGTCAAGAGAATAATACAACTCGAAGATCTGAGAGGAAAATCGCTGGCCGTAGACGCCAACAACATGTTATACCAGTTTCTAGCTCTTACGAGAACGCCCGATGGAACTCCCCTAAAGGACTCGAGTGGGAACGTCACCTCTCACCTCTCCGGGCTCATGTTTCGATCAACTCGCCTCATGCACGACTACAACATTCATCTGGTCTTCGTGTTCGACGGCAAACCTCCTCTTCTCAAAGGATCAGAAATCTCCAAGAGGCGGAAAGCCCGCGAAAAAGCCGCAAAGGAATGGAAAACAGCCCTAGAAGCAGGAGATTATGATACCGCCTTCTCCAAAGCCGTTGTCATGGGCCGGCTAACCAAGCCTATGGTTGATGACGCCAAAAGGCTACTTAGGCTTTTGGGAATACCGTTTGTCCAAGCTCCAAGCGAAGCTGAGGCTCAAGCAGCCTATATGGCTAGGAAAGGCGACGTCTGGGCCGCGAGTAGCCGCGACTATGATTCCCTACTCTTCGGCCCGCCGAAGCTGCTAAGGTATCTCACGATATCGGGGAGGAAATTCCTGCCCAGCAGAGGGGTGTCCAGACCACTGAAACCTGAACTCATCAACCTCAGTGCACTGCTTGCACATCACAAGATCACACGGAAACAACTCATAGATATTGCGATTCTGATCGGCACGGACTTCAACCAGGGAATAAAGGGAATTGGCCCGAAGACCGCCTTGAAGTTGCTGAGAGAGCATGGCAATTTGGAAAATCTGCCTGACAACATCAGTTCAAGGATACCGAAGCACTACGATGAAGTTAGGCAAATCTTTCTGTCCCCCAAAGTCACATCCGATTACACTTGTCAGTATGGGCACCTGTACGAGGATGCACTGCTCGAATTCCTCTGCGGTGAAAGAGACTTTTCCAAAAAACGGGTCGAATATGCTATCTCGAGGATGAAGGAATTTCACTCAGGAAAGAAACAGATCGGCTTGAAGAAATGGCTACCAACTGAAATCCGTGATTGAAGAGTCTTGTCCTACTCTTCCTCTGGTTCTTCCGTTGGTTCCTCTTCTGCTGCCGCTTCCTC
>CAYFZQ010000001.1:61038-82570 GCA_964347825.1 uncultured Candidatus Bathyarchaeia archaeon
TGTCCTACTCTTCCTCTGGTTCTTCCGTTGGTTCCTCTTCTGCTGCCGCTTCCTCTTCTTCTGCTTCTGCTGCCGCTTCCTCTTCTTCTGCTTCTGCTGCCGCTTCCTCTTCTACTCCCTTCTCAACGACTTCGGCTTCAGCGAATCGTCGGCTTATCCGCGTTATCTTTATTCTGACTTTGTCACCAGGTTTGGCGTTTGGAACAAAGGTCACGAGTCCCTTGATTCGGGCTATGCCGTCGCCTCGGCGGCTTAATTCCTCTATGTCAACGTCGTATTCCTTTCCTATCTCCACGGGTTTTGGAGGAAATCGTCGCACGAAACCTCTTCTCTCCCTTCTTTCGTACTGCATCTTCTCACCTCGCTTCCGTTTAAACAGATGTCTTTCGATTGATCCTCTTCTATACTATAGTCAGGGTTCCATATCTTCCTACGTTGAGCTGGATTTCTCCTCGAAATGTGGTGATGTAGCCGTTTTCAATCTTGACCCTGTCGTTGACGTTTACGCGATCGATTTGCTCGTTCCATAGTGTGAGCTTTATTGTACCTGAGTCATCGTCGATGAGGGCGTCTGCGACACGATACGTCTCATCTTTGTATCGCGAGCGGACTTCACGGGGATCTGATTTTTGTACAATCTTGCCTACAACGTTCACTCTTTTCATTCCATCTCTTAGCTCTTCGATTTTCAAGGGGTCTCTCCTCCCATTTCTTGCAGTTTTTCCGCGATGGCAAACTTCGGACCAACTTTTATGATTTTGACTTGCAGTCGTTCCCCCACTTGAGCTTGAGGAACGAAGACCAAGAAGCCATCAACTCTCGATATGCCATCTCCTCTGCTTCCTATGTCATCAATGAGTACTTCGAGTTCCTCACCGACTTCCACGGGGGCTTTCCAGGACGGCAAGGATTGGTATTTGCGTTGTCTCTTTGCCCGACTGGGTCTCTTGGTTCTCTTTGCAGTGTCTCTTGCTGGAAGCCTTCTAGGCATGTAGCGTTTCGTCCTTATCGCGGAGCTCGCCCAAACAGAGGTGCACTGCCGACTAAAACGACTCACGCACTGGTCCATTCGGGAAGCTGTTTTGATGAAGGAATGGAATGTCGGATATAAGCTTTGTCATGTACCAATTCACGCTAGTTTTTTTCGTGCAGTAAGGCTTCGCGTGCGCTTCGAGAGACAAAAAGGTTTTTTACACGGCCAGTGTTACAGCATTCGCAATTCGTGGTGATGTTGTGTTCAGGCATTTGCGACACCTACACCCTTGCTGTATTGGGCGTATGGAGAGTGCGCCAAGAGGCATGCATACAGTAGTGTGTACTCTGTGGAGACCTTGTAGACTCGACACTGCTGCTCGAGGCAAAGGATGTCAAGAGAACCTACAAAATGGGCAAGTCTGAGTTCAAATCTTGAGGGGGTAATGAAGTTGGAAGGGGTTCGCGCGATGCAGTTTTCTAGTAGGGTAGCAATGGTGCTTCTGGTCAGTTTTGTTGTAGTCGAGCTAGCATCCGTTTTCGGCTGGTCACAAAGTGTTACATCAGGTTTTCAGTATCCGGTAGACAAGATCTTGGGATTGTTGGTCATCGTCACCTCCCTCTTGGGGGTGTACGGTCTGTTTACGAGTAATGAAGTTGGCATCTACTTTGCCCTTTCGGCTTCAGTATTTTGGGTGGTTTTGGGGGGTTTTTCTCTCATTCAGGCCTACAGTATGTCGCAATTGAATCTAACCATACTAATCTATGCCACTACGGCGCTGGTTCTGGGGTCACTAACGCTTGTCTGTATTCTCAACAGCAACCTTGGTCAACAGAATGGAATTAGCCCGTTGATCAATGCTCCCGATTCGTTGGGTTCCAGGGATTCTTTTGGTCCGATCGACAAGTGCGCTGTCGAGACTGTAGAGGTAGTAAAGAAGTACTTTCTGGGGTCCAACGTGGTGTCAGCCATCAACGGTGTCAGCCTGAGGGTTCGTAGAGGAGAGTTCGTTGCCATCATGGGGCCCTCTGGCAGCGGCAAATCGACCTTACTCAACCTAATAGGTGCCCTAGATAGACCTCTCTCAGGGCGAGTCTTGATTGACGGAGTTGACATCTCAACACTTGACGACGAGGATCTTGCGAGGCTTCGCAACGAGAAAATTGGCTTTGTCTTTCAAGCATACAACCTAATCGCACGATCTAGTGTGTTGCGCAACATGGAGCTACCTGCCCTTGTTAGAGGTTACTATAAAGAGGATCGCCTGGAGCGAGTTGATAGGCTTCTCGCAACAGTCGGTCTGGACGACAAGGCTTCGAGAAAGCCGCAAACCCTGAGTGGGGGAGAACAACAGCGCGTCGCAATCGCTAGGGCATTGATTAACGATCCTGAAATTGTGTTGGCTGACGAGCCCACTGGCAACGTTGATTCAAAGACAGGGCGGGTAATAACAGATTTCTTGAGGAAACTGAACATGCATAGTGGGACTACCGTCATCATTGTCACGCACGATCCTGAAGTAGCGGGCAAAGCTGACAGGATCATTAGTCTTCGAGATGGAAAAATCGTTCAAGAGAAAGAATTGGAGATTCGTTGACATGAAGAAGAAACATAGAATTTGTGTTATTTGTGTAACCATACTCCTCTTGTGTCTCGTTTCAGTTAATGTTTCATTGGTTCACAGCAGACCATCGGTATACCTCAAGGTAAGCCGTGTGGTTTGGGGTGAAAACCCAGATAGTCCTATTAAAGCCTATCCGGGGGACGAAGGCGTGGCCCTAACCGTAGAGATGCAGAACTATTCAAACGATACCATCAAAGGAGTAGACGCCACCTTAGCGTTGTCAGATCCGTTTATCGATATATATGGGAACCGCAACGCCACAGCGACGGGAGAACCTTCAGACATCGGAGATATCATGAACCAGACTGGAGAGATCCTGCCGGCAGGGTTCTTCACCTTAACCTTCAGCCTCGACATCAATCCCAACGCCCGTCCCGACCCTTACTCCTACACGATGACGGTAGACTACTTTGTGAAATCGGGGGAATACTGGCTCCCAGGGGAACCGAGGACAGTAACTATCAGTTTTGTCTTGTCCAAGATCCAAGTCACGGTGACCTGCTCCGTTTCCCCTCAAGACGTTGAGAAGGGCGAATCTGTTGATGTATCAGGTTCCATTGACCCAGCACAAGAAAACGTAACTGTTGCATTAGTCTACAAGAAACCGAATGGTTCGACCGTCAGCCAAAACGTGAAGACCGATGCAGAGGGTTTCTACAGTGAATCATATCTGCCTGACATTGAGGGTCCATGGAGTGTCAATGCCAGTTGGCCCGGAGATGAAAGACATGAGGGCGACTGGATGTCAGTCTCATTCGAGGTCAGGTTTCCCGTCTCGCTCAGCATCAGTACATCAAGCACCCGTCTAACGGGGGGCTTTGACAACTGCTTTAACATAACTCTCCTGAACAGTGGTGATGTGTTGACCTCGACGATTGATGTAACCCTCTCCATTCCTTCGCCACTCGTAGTTCATGGCGACAATTATTGGACGTTTGAGTCCTTGGAACCCAAGAACTCGACCCTAATTCTGATAGAGATTTATGCACCGACCAGTTCTATCGGAACCACCTACAGTGGAACGCTCGATCTGAACTACCGAGATGACTACGGGGAGAGCCATAGCGATAGTTACCCCATCGGCCTGATCATAACGGGGCACATAGAATTGATCGTCTATGACAAGATCGCAAATCCCCAGCCAGCAAAGCCAGGATCAAAGGTGTCGATCACTGCAACCCTACTCAATAAGGGCAATGTGGCTGCGGAGTATGTGAACGTTTCAATTATACCCAACACCGTTTTAGGCTTGACAGCAGAAAGCACTGCGTACGTCGGCGAGGTTGAAGAGAACTCTCCAGCCCCCTTCACCCTAACAGCGAATGCAAACACCAATGTCTCGAATGGCACCTACCCTGTAACAGTAAGCATCACTTATCGAGACGACCAATATACGGACCATTCCTTCAACGCTACATTCTATATGCTGGTAGAGAAGGATCATGGGGGCCAGCCCATACCCGACGGTACTGAAGGCATTCTGGGACCTCTATCCGAGGTGGGACTGGTCCTTTTGACGTTGCTTGGCGCGTCAGCGGTCATCGTGTTTCTCTATCGGAGACGGCTCTCTAGCCAACGAAAGGCTCAAAATACTGTCAGGAAGACCAAGGAATGAACGTCTTCCAGCTCTTTAGCCTTTCATTTGAAGCCTTGAAGGAACGGCGGTTACGCGCGGGTTTAACAACTCTCATGGTGATTATGGGCGCCGGTCTCATAGTAGCTCTGAACGGCACCGGTAATGGATTCACCGCATTCGTGAACGATCAGTTCAGCTCCCTGGGAGCAAATATTCTCATATTGAGCCCCCGAGGCGAAAATATCGAGATGGATGCTGTGCTGGCGGATGAAATTGCCAAATTCTCTGGAGTGACAGATGTGATTCCCTATATCCAGCAAATCTCCTCAATCGTTTCTCAAGGAGAGGAGCAGACATCGATTGTCGTGGGAGTGGAACAATCCAAGCTGCCGCTGCTGTTTCCTACAATATCCTTTGAAGTGGGAACCTTCGTTTCAGAGTCAGACAACATAGGGATCATACTGGGGAACGAGGTGGTGCGATCCTCCGACCAAGGTCGAACTTTCGCTGGCTTGGGCCAGACGGTAAAGATTATATTTCAATCCTATGAAGGCCAGAGGCCTGTGATTGTTCAACGGTCCTTCGTTGTTCGTGGCATCTTGGAATACATCGGCAGCGGAGTCGTTCCGGTGGATCAGATGGTGTTCATCTCCACATCAGCCGCCAACAATCTTTTCGACCGAGGCGGAGACTTTGATGGGATCTATGTAGTCACAGAAAACCCCGATTCGAATGAAGAAGTGCGGCAACGGATACAAGACGTATACCGCAACGACGTCATAATTATATCCCCCCAGTTGATAGCGGACATGATTCAACAAATCAGCGGAGGCGTGTATCTCTTCATAAATGCTGTCGCCATGATCTCCCTTCTCGTCGCTTCTGTAGGCATCATCACCACCATGCAGACATCTGTGATGGAACGCATCAAAGAGATCGGGTTGCTCAAAGCCCTCGGCTTCAACAAGCGTCTCATTTTAGGTCTCTTCCTTTGCGAAGCCATGATAATCGGCATTCTCGGTGGAATTACCGGCGTGATCCTCGGTATGGGCGTGTCACACGGAATGAGCGCCTTTCTAGGGAGAAGCCTTCAAATCGGGCCCCCACAAGTAGCGGGAGGACGGGCCTTTTCACTACAACTTGTCCCCACTTTCGACCCTTGGAACCTGTTGTTCACTGGGTGCTTGTGTGTAGCCTTGAGCATGATTTCGGGGTTCTATCCGTCTTGGAGGGCCTCGCAACTAAACCCTGTTGTTGCACTAAGACACGAATAAGCATGCGGCATTCACACGTACTGGGAACAGACTATCGCGTTTTGACCAGATTTCCGGAGCAGTCTCCCTTCAGAGTGTCCGAATCAGTTGTGCGTGCAAAGCCAAGATGCCGCCTGGATATGCGGGCGCTGCGATTTGACACCTCAGACTAGCAGCGTTCGCAGGAAGAAACTCAGCACGGAAGCTACGACAGCAATCGCCACCGCTTTCTTCCACGTGGTTTCACATAATGAATGAACTGCAACAGCCAGAAGTAAACCTATCCACCCATCAATTATGTAAGGAAGGATCAACCCGAAGTTGTAGGTCAAGGTCGGTTCCCAGCGCTCTTGGACCAGGGCTTGGACCGCGCTGAACTCTTCTGTGGTCGGTGGCCACGTCTGAGTGGGTAGTCTCAGTTCGGGAAGTACGGCAAAGAGTATTGCGTTGACAAGAACATAAATGACCGAAACAGAGAAAATGTAGCCTACTACTGTGAAGAACGGTTTCCACGGACCCGTCTGCTCCTGAAAAAGCTTCACCGTGACCAACAGGACTGCTGCGTACACAACCCAGTTGATGAAGAAGACGATGATGGCATCCAGCAAGGAAGAGACAATCAGGGTGCCAACATATTCGGTGTACACAAAGGAAACATACTTGAAGAAATACACGTCATCGAGGGTCATGTTCAGATTCCCAGAGTCCGCGTCTGACCAACTGAGCAAGAACTCCAATCCTGTTATGTTCCCCCAGCTCGGGAGGTTAACTGAGTCCCAGTTTTCCTCGTGACCTGTTATGACTGTCAGATTAGCCCAAGCATTATCCGACTCTGATAAGTCACCTATTACATGCGACACGAAGTAGCCGCTCTCGGTTCCAGAGAATAGTCGCAGCGTTGCATCAGAGCTCGGAAAGATTGAATTTTCATGGGTCCATTTGATTCGGAAAGATAATCCTTCGAATCCTGCTTCTCGTGAAAGGTCGAGTGGCCCAATGTCGACCAGCTTGAGTGAGATCTGCGTCTCGTTTAGAACCGACGATTGGACACTGCGGTTGCCGACTACACGATCGTCGCTGACGAGTATATTGCCATTCGAAACCCAGAGGGACGTGGGCTCCGTCGATTCTGTCCACTCGTCATTTGCAGGCGTTCTGTCTTCTAAGTAGAGTCGCGAAGCCGTGATGTACTGGGTGCCTGCCGTAGCACATAGGACGAGAACCAAGATAAGAAGAGGGGCCTTGACGTCCGGTTTTTCGGTGATCTCCTTGAACGCTTTGATCGGGGTGTATAGCACTTCTAGTAGGTGTCGTGCAAACAAGCCTCTGTCCGGTCTCCTTGCCTTCAATCCGTCCTCTTGAAAACGCTGTATCTTGTAGATATGTGCACTGCAATATTACGTTTTGCAGACCATCTACACCTTGCGGCTCGTGGAGATATGCACAGGGTTGAAACAAAGCCCTGCTTATGATAGGGTAATTCCAGAGAGTATTCGTGAGAGCAGATTCCGAGCTCCGGTGTGGACGCTTTCTTTGTCAGATTCTTGCGGATCTATCTTGGGGAGTTTCTACTTCTTCGACAATGATCTTGCCGGCTGCGACTTCATCAACGGAGTGAATTGCGGCGCCCAAGTCTTCCAGTTTCTTTTTGACGGTTTCGAAATCTATGCTATTTCCGCCGATGACGATCTTCACGTTTTCGACATGTTGATCAATTTCGTAGGTGATGATGTTGACGCCTTCGATACCATCGAGCTCACTGAGTGCCTTAGAAAGTTCAACGACGCTTGGACTGTGAGGTTTCAGGACGTCCAAGACAAGTCTTCTTAACATCTTAGAACGACTAACCTCTAGTTATCGGCGCCAGTATTTAAACTATTTCGCCCTATTACCTATTGCAGCTATTGACCGGACGCCTGTCACCACATCAGAATCTGGCGTTCCTTACCCACGACACGACTTCTTCGATCGTAGGCTTCTCGTCGTTCGAGATCTTGCCTAGCTCGACATAGGTTCTGGCCACTTCTTCCAGTCTTCTGCTGAGCACCACGGGATCTTGGGTGGCCAGGTCGTCCCTGCTCGTAACACCTACTTCCTTGAGTAATCTAACGTCGGTCTCTTCGATGCCGGGAACCATCAGGAGTAAGGCCTTCTGTTGCAGACGTTCCACCGTTTCTCGTGAGGGCCGTGTTTTTTCCGCGATCGTCGCTGGATCAGTTGCGATTAGTTCCCCGACATTTGTTAAGCCAAGGGATCTCAGTTCCTTTCCTAATCCTGATCCTACTCCACTGATCTCCTCCAATTCGTTTCGACTAGTCAACGTTGCCTTCGGCGGCTGCAGATTCACTTCGAGCCCTTCCAGGTTTGATCTCATCTCGGCCAAGCTTTGGCCCTGCTTTCCTACAATCTCCGTGTTCCGTCTGCTCACACGGGTGACCGTCTGGATCGCTTTAGCTTGTTTGTCCAGCCTCGCCAGCATTTCCTTCTGGACGCCATTCAAGTCGGCCTCTATTTTAGATAGCGCATCTTTCTGAACCTTCTCCATGGTCTTCTTCTGCTTGCCCAGTGCACTCAACATCTCTTCTCGTGTATTCTCAAGGTCTTCGTTCGCCTTTTTGAAGAGTTGCTGATAGGCCATTCGGTTGTTTGCCAACCCATCATTCAAATCCTTCTGTGCCGTCTCCACCATTTTCCTCGTGCCGGCCAAGTGGCCTCCCAGCTTCACTAGCATTCTGACAATCGCAGGGTCAGGAGGTACCCTACGAAACGCGACAATTGACGTTAGTCCAAGGAAGATGAAGGTTGCGGTTGCGGAGATCCAGAAGTACGTACTTATTTGAATATCTCCTATCCAATTGCCTATAATATATGGATCAGTATACATGTAGGGGCCATCAAGTTTCCACAGCAAGACTGCATAGATGACGTTTATTGCAGCCAGAAAAGTCAGGAAGCCCAGTATCCAAACACCAATGCCCTTTTTCAAAGCCATTCATAATTCCCTCATATGCATTAGTAGTACGTCTGCTTCAGGCAAGAGTCTTCATTCTGTCTGAGAAAAGGGTTATGAAAGGAGAATTCATAGTTGAAATGCACATTTCGCAATCTGTTCTTTGAACGGCGAGAATTCAGGGCAAGAACAGTCTCGGCCTACAGACCTTGTTTGAGTCTTCTGTACGTATTGTAATCCACGTACTCTATGGCCTTATTTTCAACTTGATGCTGCACGGTGAAATTCTGTCGTCTCCTCTTCTCCTGTATGTGCTTAGTTGCCAACAGTGAATATGCATCGCTGCCTGCGCCTGACCCGTAGCTTACGATGACTATCCGCTCGCCAGGCTTTGCCCTGTCCAAGACAGCGGCTAGGCCGATTGGTGAGGAGCCCGAGTAGGTGTTGCCGAACTTGGAGACTTTCAAGCCTAATCCGTACTGTTCCTCTTTGAATCCGAGTTTCTGGGCGGCTCTTACTGGAAATCTGATGTTCGGCTGGTGAGAGACAAAATAATCCACGTCGCTGGGTTGAAGGTTTAGTCGTTTCATGAGTTTTTCGCAGGCTTTGGCCACATGCTTGAAATAGGCAGGTTCCCCTGTGAATCGACCGCCATGTCGGGGGACTGATTCCGTGTCCCTTCTCCAGAAGTCAGGAGTATCCGATGTGCAAGAATACCATCCTTCGATTTCCGCGATGATGTCGTGCATACCGAAGATGAAGGCGGAACCGCCATACCCCACGAATAAGTCCAATTCTCCTCCCAGCTCTTCTCGGGGCGCTGCCTGCGAATTGTCCGTGCCGATAGTCATGGCGTACGTTGCGTCAGCCTTCGGATAATAGACCAGTGATGCAGCGTCTTTGAACATGCTTGTGGCTGCCTTGCATGCGAACTCGGTGTCCACAGCATCTACACTCTGTATTCCATCGGTTTTGACTTCTTCGCCAAGCTTGAGAACTTGGGCGACCTTGGAGGCGATGGGCTTGACCGCGTACGGATTGGATTCTGAGCCTACGTAGACCTTGGCTACGAGCGTATGATCTATGCCCGAATGGATCAGGGCCATTTTCCCTGCTTCAACAGCGGCGGTGACAGCGTCCTCGTCGGTGAAGGGTACGGATCTTTCCATGGAGCCTTCTTTGATCCTGAATTTGGATACGTAGACTCCGTACCCGACGATTCCCGGGGTTTCATACTCGGTCTTGGGTTTGACTATTTGGTATTGTTGATGTGGATAGTACTCATCTGCGAAGGTGAAGGCGAGCGATATTGTTGGGATGATTTCGCTCTGTTTCACTGCATATCTTCGTCTAAATCGTGGGACGACCTCTCTATCTTCAAAACTGTAAAGGTCCATTTCATCAAGCTTCAAAATGTGGTCAGTTAGTCTGCCAGGAACTCGAACTTTCCCGTTGTGGAAGGATATGATGCCGTAAACGTACGGTCCTAGCTTGGTGAACTTGTTTGTGGGCTCGCCAATTAGGGTGCAGACTTCGAGTTTTCCTTTTTCGTAGAAGAAGTCTATGTCAAGCATCCTGCCAAAGCTCTTTCTACCACATTGTCCGCAGTAATCTTTGGTCTTGAAATACTCCTTGCCACAAATATTGCACCGGCTACCTCTGAGTCTATCTCCAATATAGGAGACTCTTCGTTCGATTGGTTCGCTGCTCATGTTAATCACTCCTTAGAATGTGGATGTAGGCTTTTGTCCCGAATCCCTCGAGTTCCAGCGTGCATCCAATCCTGAGGTCGTCATCCAGATCCACTTGTCGGTTGTCGGCTTCGCCCTTCAGTTGCTGGACGATTTCGAAAACTTGAGCTCCCCCAGTGGCGCCCAACGGGTTTCCATCGGCCTTTAGCCCTCCGTTCGTGTTGACGAAGAGCTCCTTTCCATCGATTTCGTAATACCCTTTGTAGTCTTCGCAACTGTTGTAGATGTCAAGCCAGGCTATTCCTTTTTCTGAAAAGCCCAGGTCTTCCAGTGATACCATCTCCAAGAGCGTTGATTGATCGTAGAGCTCAGCCATTTGAATATCGTCCAATGTGATATTGGCCCTTCGTAGCGCCCCTCGCATCGCCGTTTCCGTTGCGATGAAGCCAGTTCTTTGATCTCGCGATGGGAAGGTTATGTAGTCGGTAGCTGAGGACGATCCTGCAATGTAGATCGGGGCGTCGGTGTAGGTCTTCGCAATCTTGGGGGCTGCCAAAATGAGCGCTGTCGAACCGTCAGAGATAGGTGCAAAATCGTACAGCCCCAAGGGTCTGCGCACTTTCAGTCTTTCTCTCAAAACCTTGTCTACGCTAATTTCTCTCTGAAATTGGGCGTATTCGTTCTTCGTGGCTTGGTGATGGTTCTTGACAGACACATGGGCCAACGCGGTGTTGAATTTGTCAAGTGAAGCTTCAGGAAGCCTATGTTCTTTTATGTATGCTCGAAGCATGAGTTCGTGGTTTGCTTCCGGTGTGCATCCAGCGTAGTAGCTCCAGGGGTCTTCTAGAAGCATGAGGTCGTCTCTTATCTTATCCCACCGATCAGTCATCTTCTCCACGCCCCCTACCAGCACAAGGTCATGGACCCCTGCTTTGACGGCATTGCAGGCGTTTAGAAGTGCCGAACTGAAGGACCTTAGTTTCTCCATGGGGACATGCAGCTCTGAAAGTTCGGAGAGGAAGCCCTCTTCAATTCCAATCTTGTTTGTGATTGGAAGGAAGTAATCTGACGTGTAGAAGGCTTCTAGATCTTTGCGCTCGACTCCAGCCGCTTTTGAGGCTCTCAGCCAGGCTTCCTCAATGAGGCTCTCAGGCGCCATCTCATAATGTTCACCAAACTTCGTCCTACCAACACCAACTATGGCGGGACTACGCCCTTCCAAAATCTATGATCTCCTTCTCCTCGAAATCTTATGCTTTTGACCGTTGCTTTTTAAATGTTTGCTAGCGGTGTCCTGAGTGTCCAAAACCTTATTTCGCACCCAGATAGTCACTGCTCACGATGGTGTCATCATGGGCGATACGAAGTACAGACTCGTCATAACTGTGAAGGAGATTCGAGGGATATGTCCTGTCTTCAATGTTGGGCACAAAATCGTTGTTGACGTGCCTGAGATACTCCCGAAGCAGACTGATGCCCTCTGCGTTCATGCACTTGGATCTATGCTCTCGATGATTGTCGCGCTGAGCAAAGGCGTCAGTTTCGAAGAGCTAGGTCTCGCCAAGAGAGAAGGCGATGTAGGCTACGTACAATGTCTGGATCCCGGGCCTCCTACCACGCACGGGGGAACCGTTCTCTTTGAGATACAACGCGAGAAATCGTGACCTGCTCAAGCAAACGCTTTTATGCACAGATTCTGCACTTGATAGGCATATCCAGGTGACAACCATGCGAACCGTCTCACTTGCTACACTTTTCATAAGTCTCGTCCGCCAGGACCTGTTGTCCCAGATAGGTGGAGAGACTCTGCTTTATTTGGTCAGTTTCATCGTGAGCTTGCTGATCTTGACGGCGGTCTTCTACATCGCGGGGATTTTGGTCGTTGGCAAGGAACGGGCCCTTCTAAGCGACGCCTTCGTCATATCGCTCCTCGGATCCGCTGTAACCAGCATCTGTTCGATATTCTTTAGCCCGCTGATTGGTTTGATTCTCTCGCTCGTCGTCTGGCTGCTCCTGATTCGCCACTACTACGAGACTGGATTTCTCGGCGCCCTTGCCGTTGCAATCTTGGCAGTGATTGTTTTCATCGTGATTGTCTTCCTCCTATCATTCCTCTTGGCGGTCCCTTTCATCCTTCTACGCTGGCTCGAATTCATCCCGGCATTCTAAGCGCGTCGTCTCAAGGTTGCTCGAGGGGCGCTGTTTTGGATGGGACCAGAAAGACGATAGTCCTTGGCATTGTCTTTGTGCTCTGCTTGGCAGCGGCCTATGTCGAGAACATATTCTTCTTCAGCTCTTTGACAGGCAGGCTTTCGGACCCTCTACTGTCCATGCTAGCCATATTCATCCACAACGTCTTGGCCGTTTCATTGATCCTGGTCGCCATGACGTTCTACGTGAGTCTCGTGTTGACGTTTTTTCCTAAGAGAAAATACGAGTATGTTGTCCTCGAACATCCGCGTCTCTTCGCTTTTGTATTCACGCTGGTCATACTTTTGATAAGCATCCTCCGGACCAGCACTCTCCTTCACGGCAGAGTCTTCCTCGAGAGTCTCGCCCTGGTCATTCTCGTAAGTGCTCCAAATGGCATCATCGAGGGCTACGGGATATTCCGGTGCATAAACAAGACGTTGAACCGGAATATGACCTTGAAGGACCTAGCCGTTATCTACTCTATCTTCTTCATCGCCGCGGTCATAGAAACCGCTTATACTCAAGCCCTTTTATCGACGGTAACCACGTAAACAAGCGAGAAACGCTGTGCCCGCACCACTTACCTTGGGATGAACAAGGAAAAACTCGACCAAGCTGACTTGAACGGTCTGCAGCTCTTGGCAATTTGCCACGCTACGGATCTGCATGCATCGAGCCTATGTCAAAGGCGACGGTAGGATTTGAGTGCGGGGACGGCAGGAGAGTGAGAGGAAAAGTCGCAAGTTACTCTAGCCTACATTGTATCCCGCACTGGGCGGTTGATAGAATTTTCTTATATAAGAAAATAATGGAAGAAAGTTCTATACAGGCTGGTCTTTCATGCCTCCGTGCGTTCATATCCCAGAGCGCTAAGCAACCCAACCGTGAGAATCCAAGATTTATATGGACACAAAACCACCCATCTAGACGCATAACGGGGAAACCATGTAGGAGAATCAAACATGCGCCTCTTCCATTACGCGACTGATGAGGAAATAAAACGCGGTGAAACCACGGACATCTACTTTGCGAGAACCCAACAAGTTCTTGAAGCGAAGGGACTAGACAAACTGCAGGTCGTGGCTGAGATCACCTCCGGTGCGCTTCCCAAAGCGTGGCCCTGGGGGATCTTGTGTGGAATCGAAGAGGAAGCCCGATTGTTTGAAGGCTGTCCCGTGGACGTCTATAGTATGCCGGAAGGAAGCGTCTTCTATCACGAGGATTGCGTTGGCGTTCGAGAACCAATCATGTTCATCCAAGGAGCCTATGGGAAATTTTGTGTCCTTGAAACACCGCTCCTCGGCTTGATTTGCCAGGCATCAGGAGCTGCAACAAGAGCTGCCCGAATAAAAAGTGTGGCGGGCGAGAAGTTGGTTGTGGCGTTTGGCATACGTCGCATGCATCCGGCTTTGTCTCCGATGCTGGATCGTGCGGCTTATGTCGGCGGGTTTGATGGGGTCTCCAGCCTTAAAGGTGGTGAGGTAGTCGGGGCCGAACCCACAGGCACAATGCCGCATGCGCTCATCATTGCTTTCGGTGACCCAGTCAAAGCTTGGCAGGCGTTTGATGAGGTTATGCCTCCAGATGTCCCGAGGGTGGCATTAGTGGATACGTATTATGATGAAAAGCTGGAGTCGATAATGGCTGCTGAAGCCTTGACAGAGCATCTTTATGGGGTGCGGCTTGACACTCCTGGGTCACGACGTGGCAACTTTGGCGATATTATTCGCGAGGTTCGATGGGAACTGGATGTGAGGGGGTATCAGCATGTTAAGATATTTGTGTCGGGCGGGCTTGATGAGGAATCCGTGAAGTCTCTTGGTGAAGCAGGGGCGGACGCCTTTGGGGTTGGCACGGCGGTCAGCAACGCGCCGACAATCGACTTCGCCATGGATATTGTGGAGCTTGAGGGTAAGCTGTCTGCTAAAAGGGGCAAGCTCGGTGGTAAGAAACAGGTGTGGCGGTGTTCGCAGTGCCTTAGGGATGTTGTGCTGCCCTTTGAGGCTCCGCAACCTAGGTGCAAGCGGTGTGGGGGCGACACGCAGCCAATGCTTCAGCCTCTCATTGAGAATGGAAAGCTTGTGACAGAACTTCCACGACCCAGTGACATTCGCCAATATGTCTTGGAGCAAGTGGAGAAACTCACTTCACTGGGGAAATCGCCTCAGTGATTTCCATCCAGATCTGGCTTTGAGATCCCTTGGGGCTCTGGGGTGGAACTGAAACCTTCCGCTGTCGTTCTTCTCCTGTAGTTGTTCTAATCTAGATTGTCGGGTTGAAAGCCTTAAATAAGTCTAGTCGCCACAGACTAGAATGAGGACTATGGCGGAAATTTGCCCGACATGTGGACTGCCACAGGACATTTGTGTCTGCGGAGAAATCAGCAAGGAACAACAGCGAATTCGTGTGCGTATGGAAACGCGGAAATGGGGTAAAGCCGTTACGATCATCGACGGCATCGATGACAAGGAGACTGATCTTGGACGTCTCGCCCAGAAGCTGAAGGGATTTTGCGCTTGTGGAGGGACAGCGAAAAACGGCGAGATCATCCTGCAGGGCGACCATCGGGAGAAAGTGAAATCATACCTCGTCCAAACGGGCTATCCAGAAATCAACGTTGAAATACAGTAGTAGAACACGCCAGCGGACTCATCTTAGCGGAGACGGCATATTGGGGATAATAAACGACTTCTATACGGTAGTTTCGAAACTGAAAAGAAAGAAGACTGGACGGCCGACGCCCAAACTCTGTCCCCGGTGTGGGACTTCCAACCTTAGGCTTTCAAGCGGCGTTGACGCCTATCCCAGAATGTATGGGCTCACGCCTGCCCAATACGTTTGTGAAAACTGTGGCTACACGGGACCAATTGTACTGGAGCTGGAAGAAGAAGAGGAGCGCTAATCGGGTATGTCGATTTTCAACTGGCGCTTGAGGCTTTTGTAACGATTTCTCACCGTAACCTCAGTCACACCTGCCGCTTCAGCGATGTCCTTCTGAGTCTTCTTCTCGTCATTCTGTAAGCAAGCAATGTAAAGCGCTGCAGCCGCCAATCCCATCGGGTCTTTCCCCGCGGACACCCGCTTCCGTTTGGCCGTTCGTAAAAACTTGATCGCTATCCCCTGTGTCTTGCCGCTGATCCCGGTTCTTTCCGCAATCTTGGATACGTAGGTGAGGGGATCCGCGATGGGCATCTGAATATCGAGTTCTCGAAGGAGAAGTCGGTAACATCGTGCGACATCCTTTTTGTCCACGAGGCTCGCTTCGGAGATCTCTCGTAGTGTTCTTGGGGTTTCTGTATTTCGACACGCCGCGTAGAGGGACGCCGCGGCAATGGCGGCGATGGACCGCCCACGGACCAACCCTTTGTCGAGGGCTTTGCGATAAATGACAGCGGCTTTTTCTTTTACCGGGCCTGGAATGTAGGCCTTGTCGGACAGTCTGTCCAGTTCGGCCATGGCCTGTGCGAGATTTCGATCCACAGACGAGTGGACACGTGATCGTATCTGCCATTTTCGCAGCCGCCACATCTGCAGTCTCGTCGAGAGGGGGAGTTTCCGGCCGAACGCGTCACGGTCTACGCGACCGATGGCTGTCGATAGGCCTTTATCATGTACCGAGTAAGATGTGGGAACTCCGACGCGGCTTCGGGACTCTTTTTCCTCCTGGGTAAACGCGCGCCATTCTGGGCCCTTATCCATCATCTGCTCCAGAAGCACCAAGCCGCAGCTGCCACAGATAGTCTCTCCCGTATCATAATCATGAACGAGATGTACGCTGCCGCACTCCGGACACTTCTCCATGAGCCGCTGCCGTGATTTCTTCCCCTGCAAAGTCTCTTCCTCGACGGAGTCGAGCGGCGTGAAAACCGTCACTTTTATTGGTTCTTCATCAATGTCCGAATCAGAAACCGTCCATCTGGCCGCCGTATTAAACGTCAATAATTGTCTTAATATATAAATTTTGCGATTTTTGTTGATAGATTCCACATTCGATTTATAGCTGTCAAAAGGCGCTTCGATTCAGGGCGCTAGTACATGCAGCCAGTGAAGTGCCGGTCTCGGAAAGCTAGGATTGGTAGAAGGAGTGATAGAGAATTTATTAGCCTGGGAAGTCCTCATTCTGGATAGCCCGGATGCAGCCCGGTGGAGGAATGAGCGAATCTCTTTCCACCGAATGTAGTGGTCAAGCATGGCGGGCTCTGGACCCGCTGACAGGAGTTCGAATCTCCTCCGGGCTACCAATTATGTAAGTTTCACAGCCTTTTGCGGTGTTGATAGTTTGAAACGTGGTGATCACGTGTTTCAAGTGGTTTCCACACGTCTTTGAGAGATTAAAGCCTAGTTCTTTCGTTTTCTCGACTAGTTCGGCGTCGAGATATAACACGACATTTCATTTATGAGCCATTTGCATTCATTCGCGCCCAGCCGCAAGCATCCTTTTGACCTGCGCGCGCGGGTCGTGAACTCACAATCAGCTTTTCACCTACCTACCCAGTGCATGTATGCCCTAGCGGAGAATGCTGGTAGAGTTTAAATGCTGGAATCCATCTATATAGCTGCTAGCATATAGCTGCTAACACTGACGAGAGGAAGTCGAAAAGTTTGCCCAGAGAACCAAGTGCCATATACGTTGGGCGAAAGCCCCCAATGAATTATGTGCTGGCGATCATCACCAATTTCAGTGGGTCCAACGCTGAAGAGGTCACGTTGAAGGCGCGAGGTCAAGCCATCACCACGGCTGTCGACGCCGTCGAAATCGTCAGACGGAGATTCATGAAAGACTTAACCATCGGCCAGATCACTTTGGGCACGGAAGAAATGCCGCCGCGAGAAGGTGAAGGCCGGCCACGGATGGTCTCAACGATCGAAATTGCATTAACGCGGAAATAGGAACCAATCAGATGCGAGTGAAAGTGTTAAGAGGGCGAGGTCGACCCTCTGGAAAGCATCGCACACCAGCCGACTTTAGATTTCTTCAGTACCTTGTCCTGATCTCCACGAAGTATGGAGTTGACGCGGGCGAGTTTTTCAACAGCCTCGTTGCAGCGTGGAAACACCAACCATCTACGTGCAAGAACCTTATGATTGAATGCCGCAGGCAAACGCGAGAAGATGCAGTCTTTCTCCTCACCAACAGTCGCGGAATCGTTGCTCAATTTCCCATCCCTACACACATCCTTGAAGGAAGCAATCCACTCGAGGAGCTTGAGCGTGGGCGCGCGTAGAATATGAGCAGCTGCGCACACAGAGAACGCTGTGGTCGGGTTGAAAGCTCACCAGCTTTGGTTGTCAGAGGGTTGATGAGGTGAGTGGAGAAGCGCTTGTAGAGAAGGCTGCGCTGATTTCAGCGATGAGAGACTACGAAAAAAAACGCACCCGAAGGAAGGAGAAGAAGGTGGACTTCACGGTTTCACCTTCGAACTCGGACGATAAGATTCTGATACGCGTTATAACGGGGTCCAAGTCTAGGACGGGTTATGTTGGTGTGGATGCTGTTAGGGAGATGGGTGAGGCTCTGAAGAAGCGGAAGTATGACAAGGGCATCCTTATTGGACGGCAGTTTACTGCAGCAGCGCAAAGTGAAATGAAGCTAGAGAACATTGAGGCGGTGTCAGAGAGAATCACACCCCATTTCAAGTTGGAGCGGCTGTATTTAGTGATAAACAGTTGCGTAGAGAACTTGTGTAGAGCGACGTGTGGCGGTGTTCCTGTGGAGGAGTCGGATTGTGAAGGGGTTGTGGACGGCCAGTATACCTGTGCTGTTAGGTTGATCAGTGACAATGCTAGCTTTCATTTTGAGCGCGGGTGGGTGAGGTTTTTGGAGCGGGATCTGGTGAAGCTTCTGGCGATTAGGAAGGGCGCGCAGTCTTTGTAGAGGGCGTGAATGTCAAGGATGACTGGAGTAGGCGACCGAGTTCAGTGTCCGAAAAGCCGAGGAGCAGCCCATGTTGTGTGGGTTTCGCGAGACGGGAAAGCAGTTGCGGTCAAATGCATGAAGTATCATAGCCAGATCAATCCGCCTCCCACGGCATGCGCGCCGAAAGAATACCCAAGCCAAGACGGAGAAGGGAACAGGGTCTTTAGTGGCGATGAAGAGGGGACAAGAATGATGCTTCAATAGGGAGGATTCAGATGTCCAGAGTTAAAGCTTCTATCAGAATCGAAAACGTCGTGGCGACCGCCACGTTAAATCAGAGGATTGACCTAAACGCCGTCGTGAAAGGCTGTCCAGGCGTTGAGTACCGTCCGAAGCAGTTCCCGGGACTCGTCTACAGATTGAAGAGGCCCAAAACGGCTACCCTCCTCTTTAACTCGGGGAAGATGGTCTGCACAGGCGCCAAATCGGAAAAAGAATCGCGAAGAGCCGTGATGAAGGTCTTGAAGGAACTGAAGAAGAGCGGCATCATCATCATCAGCAAGCCCGAGGTGAGCGTAGTAAACATCGTCGCCTCCGGGAGTCTAGGAGGCAGGATCGACCTGGAACAATCAGCGTACAAACTCGGGAGAACCATGTACGAACCAGAACAATTTCCCGGCCTCATCTACCGCATGGATGCGCCGAAGGTGGTGATTCTCCTCTTCGCCAGCGGGAAACTCGTATGCACCGGCGCCACAAAGGAAGAAGACGTCCATGAGGCAGTTCGCAGACTTCACAAAGCACTCGAAAGGGAAGAACTGATCTACTACGACTAGTAAATCGAGAAAAGTCCTTGGACCCTCAGCATGCAGACGCGTTAAGACACAAATCGAGACCGGGACCGAAGTGCAGCTTCTTGTCAAGACTCGGAACAATTGGTTCCTCCTCGTAATCGCCATCTTCGCTCTTGCAGCGATAGTCATAGAACGAGCGGGCCTCTCACTCAGCGCGCGCGCAAACGCAAAAAGAAATTCAAAAGGAATCGAAGGAAATTTGTAGAGTAGACTGAGATTTTTTTTGTGTTTGTTTAGTCTCTTCTTCCAAAATTCTATTGATTCTTTGATTGTTTGCTTGAGGGATGACACAAAAAGAGAAGGGTGTAGCAGTCAATGGTGGTCTCTAAGCAACGTTTAATACTTGTAGTGGTTACTGAAAAGGAGAAGATTATGTGCCATAAGCAGGCGTGATTGTTGTTTTGCAGCCAATCACCACATGTCTAGGGGGATATGCCAACAACGGAAACTGAAACTGGAGATAGGATGAAGATTCCAGCCGATAACAGGTTTCACCCAGAAGCAGGACACTTTGGCGAAGTCGTGTGGATAAGTGAAGACGGAAAAACTGTAGCGATACAATGCGAAAGGCGCCACAACGGCAAAACAGCTGTTTTCCTGGTGAAAATCGGTTCCAACGAATGAGCTATACGAATCTTTTGCATGCTGGACATGGTTTAGCGCGCAAAAGCTGCCAACACCACTTGAAGAAGATAATTCTTGTACTCGTCATCACTTCGAAAGACATGATAGTTGTAGTGCACACATGTAAGTTGATCTCCTCGTGCTCATACATGCAGCCAATGGGACGTTAGCGGACGATGATGCGCGCATGCATTGACAAGCGGTCTTAGAGATAAAGTGAAAAGAGGAAATGATATGCTCAAAGAACTGAAGCAGAACGAATTCGGCAGGGTGCTCCCCCTGTTTCGACGGCTTGACTATTGTCTGGCTCTCCGAGCCACAGTAGAGCATAACAACCCGGGCAGAATTTTCGTCGATAACGTGAACAATCCTCGCATGGCCCTGGCGCTCACGGTCGGAGGGTATTTTCTCGCAGGAGACTGCGACAACCAGGAGACAAGTGAAGACCTCCGCGCTTTTCTCGCAGACCAGATTTTCACCGGTCAGGTGCATGTGAAGAGCCGCAGATCCATGTTTCTGACAGTGCACCCCGAGGCATGGGAGGCCAAATTGGCTGAACTGATTCCCACGCACGACACAATCAAGCGCACACGCTACCATTATGTGTGCACCAGAGTCCAATTCGATTGGCGCAACAACCTTCCCGCGGGCTACACCGTCCGTCGTGTTGACCGCGCCTTGCTAGATAATTCTAGAATTGTCTTTCCCAATTCAATTCGCACACGGATGAACATCGATGACCAATGGGGAACCGTGGAGAATTTCTTGGAAAAGGGGGCAAGCTTCTGCGTACTTCGGGGATGTGACGTCATCTCGTGGTGCACTCCTGAATGTGCGGCAAACCGTCAGATTGAAGTGGGCATAACAACGCACCCAGAACATCGGCGACGGGGGCTAGCTGCTGTCTCAGTGGCCGCAACTGCTGAACACTGTCTTGGTCATGGCTTCTCCGCAGTAGGATGGCACTGCAATGAACTCAACGTGGGCTCTTGGAAGACGGCAGAGGCGGTGGGGTTTGAACGGGATCGCGATTATGCAGAATTTTTCTACACCTATGACGTGGTTCAGCATCTTGAGGAATTGGCATGGTACAACTTTCGGCGAAAAGACTACGAAAAATCGGTTCATTACTTCGACCAACTCTTTCGGCAGCAAGAAGAGCTTCCAAATGATACCTATCACGTTGCTGCGGAAGCCTGGGCTGCTCTAAAGAACAAGGACAAGACGCTCACTTATCTGCGGGCAGCAGCAGAACACGGTTGGAAATATCCCGATTACACCAAGCGGGCAGCAGCGTTTTCCGCAGTTCATGACACAGCTGAATGGAAAACGATTTTGGCGCGAATGGCGAAGAATGCACAAGGACAACCAGTGGTTGGTTGGAACAAAATTTAATGTATGCATGCATAGTGTTATTGCTTCTTGTTCTTTAATGGTAGGTAATGAAGAAGGAAAATCATAGCTACGAAACTTGCGGTTTCCGCTACATAGTAGGCGAGTGGAAATGTATGATTCACCACAATCGGAACAGAAACACTAAGAATGTTCAAGAAAGCCTGAAATGAAAAAGCACTCATGCGCGCGTGCATCTCATACGCCTACGTAACACATACAAACAACACAAAAAAGACACACACGCACATATCTTATAGTAGTGATTCCATATTTCTAAACATGCGCCAGCTAAGAACAGGTCGGATAACTTGTAGAAAATGTCCTGCTAGATCTTACTGTCAAGCTAGGAAAAGAAAGAAATAAACTCAGTTGGAGGACAAGGGAGGGGGAACCTCACCTCGACTGAATCTTCCTCAACCATACGTTGCATGCATGCACTTTATGGGTGTGTGCATACATCTATACTCGGAAAGCCGTAAACCGGAGAAAATGTCATTTGGATGTTAGGCTCAGAGTAATACCCAAACCCAAACCCAAGACGA
>CAYFZQ010000002.1:0-57526 GCA_964347825.1 uncultured Candidatus Bathyarchaeia archaeon
GGAGAAGTCTCGCATTCCACCAAATATACGCTCTTCGAAACTCTTCCCTGCAAGGCTTTTGCAACTTTCATTCCAACGAAATCGTCTCTTCGAAGGGGGTTCCCGATTCCGATAATAGCCACTCTGCGAGAATCGCTCAGCCATTTCTTCAAATCGCCTTCGATGTTACCAGATTCAGCTTGGCGAGGGGTCATAGTCTTCCAACTTAGACCTGTATGGGAGATGGTAAGTCTCTTTGCTCAAATCTTCTATAACTTTTCCCTTCCCCGTTTTGCGGTGAAGTGATTTACACACTGACTAAGATTTTGGATGCATCAACTCTGAGCTTCTCTAGAGCCAGTTCCTCGGGGCTGAATCCCATGGCTAACCCTAACAGTTGAGGATAATGAAGCACAGGAATGCCAAAAGTCTCGTTGAAGGTTCGTTCTATTCGGGGCTGGTTAATGTCAAACATCATGTGACAGAAGGGGCAGACGGTAATCAGGGCTTGTGCGCCCGCTTCCTTGATGTGGTTGAGTTTTTCCCTGGATAGCTGGAGTGGAATCCGATCGTTTACACCAATTATCGGTGCGCCACAGCATTCCGTTTCGTCCATGTAATCTAGGCATTTCGCACCCGTTAGCTCAATCAGGCTTTTGAGCATTACCGGGTTTTCCGGGTCGTCGAACCCGATGTATTTAGTAGGTCGCAGAACATGGCATCCGTTGTGTTCCGTCACCCTGAGTTGGCTGAGGGGTTTTACAATTGTCTCCTTTATTTTCTCAAATCCAACCTCTTCAGTGAGCACCTGTACAAGGTGTCTGACCTTTATCGTTCCCTTGAACTCCATTCCTATTTCCTTGAGGTATTCGTTGACTTTCTCCTTGAGTTCTTTTTCTTCCTGAAGGGTCTTGTTCACTTTGCGCAGAGTGCCAGAGCAGCCTGGGCAGAGGGCCATGATGTTTAAGCCTTGTTGTTCCGCTAGGCAGAGGTTCCGCGCTGCTAGGGTTAGCATCATGTCATGACTCACTGGATCTAATGGAAGCCCACAGCAGTTGAACTCAGGCATCTCCACCAATTCCACATTGAGCTTTTCGAGGACTTTTCGAGCGGAGATCTCGTAACTTGAGATTCTGTAGGGAATAACGCAGCCTAGAAAGAACAGATACTTGAGTTCTGGCATTTCAGTCCCTCTGCTTTTCAAGCGTCTTTGAAAAGCCTGTTGCCTTGAACAGTTTTGCCATGCTCTCGAGGTCTGCTCTTGGCAAAGGCGGCAATCCTCGTTCTTCCCTTCGCTTGAGACGCATTTCTGGAATCTTGTAGGCGTAGCCATTCTTCATGATGTCGGCAGCCAGTTCCCGATAAACGCGAGGCATAAGCCCCTCTTCAACCGCCAGATTTCTGAGGACTCGCAAGACCCCTGCAATTTCCACGTCTTGTGGACAATGGTCTACACATGTGAAGCAGGCGGCGCAGAGCCAGATAACATCGCTTGAGAGGATCCGGTCCTTCAACCCCAACTGCGTCATTCGCATAAGTCTGCGAGGCCTGTAGTAATCGCTGAACCGCGCGATAGGGCAATCAGCAGTGCAAGTCCCGCATTGGAAGCACAGCATTATTTTTTCTCCGCCAGGGATCTCGCTTATTTTGTACTTGAAGCGGGGATCAATCTCGCTTGATTTGACTATCTGCTTGTCACTTGCCCCGGTTTCTGCCTTCTTTTCTGTGTTAGCCATTGCTGATTCCCCCAACCTTCAGAGGGGTCGGGCCGAGTTTCTTTATTTCCTTCGTCATGTCCTTAATAATGGTTGCGAATCTAGCTCCCTCAGAGGCTGAGACCCACTCCAGTCTTAGCGCTCAGGCTTTAGACCTAACTGCTCCAAAACCTTATCCAATATTAAAACTCTCTGTTGTGCTCTGTAATTTCCAAAGAGGCAGTGGCAGAGACTTTTGAGGGATAGACAAACGTCCCTGAAATGCATTTCTACTAAAAATATGATAATTAGCACAATATTCTTGGTCACATTATTTCTCATTCAATTCTCTAGCGCGCACAGGCCAAATAAATGGCTAACCTTAAATTTCAGTAGCTATATTCTTTTGTTCTTTACTAAGAGATTGACGTAAGTTGCGTGAATGACATGGAGAAACTGAAATTCGCTTTCTACTGGGCAGCCAGCTGCGGCGGTTGCGAAATAGCGGTGTTGGATATAAACGAAAAGATCTTGGACGTGGTTGCCAAAGTAGATATCGTCTTTTGGCCAGTCGCGATAGACATCAAATACAAAGATGTAGAAGCAATGCCCGACAAATACATCGACGTTTGCTTCTTCAACGGCGCAATTCGAAATGCAGAACAGGAACACATAGCCAAACTGCTGCGAAAAAAATCCAAAGTCCTTGTGGCTTTTGGATCGTGCGCTTGCGACGGATGCGTAGTAGGTCTCGGAAACCTCTGGGACAAAGAGACCATCTTTGAACGAGCCTACCTCGAAACGCCCTCGACGAAAAACCCTGAATCCACAACCCCGAAAACTTCGCTTAAGATCGACGAAGGCGAGCTGAAGCTACCTGAATTCTATGACACCGTGAAGACCCTCGCCCAGACCGTAGATGTAGATTATTTTCTCTCGGGGTGCCCCCCACCGATCCCGTCCATACTCCAAGCTGTTGGCGCGATATTCAACAACAAGTTGCCACCTAAGGGATCCAGTTTGCTGCCCAACAAGTCCATCTGTGACGAATGCCCAAGAGAGAAGAACGACAGGAAGCTCTCGGAAATAAAGAGAATCTACGAAATCGAGGACGACATGAAGACCTGTTTCTGGGACCAAGGCGTAATATGCATGGGCCCAGCCACCCGATCCGGTTGCGGTGCGCAGTGCCCAAACGTGAATATACCGTGCACGGGTTGTGACGGCCCAGGTCCACGAGTAACAGATCAGGGCGCTGCCGCCATCAGCGCCCTAGCATCCATCGCCACCAATCCCGAAGTCATCAACCAAGCTGTGGATCCAATAGGAACCTTTTACAAATATTCCTTAGCAAATTCCATTCTCCGCAGGAAGGTGACAAAATGAAAGAAATAGTCATAGACCCAATCACGAGGCTTGAAGGTCACGGAAAAATCACGATATTTCTGAACGACCAAGGAAACGTGGAAAACGCTTACTTCCAAGTTCCCGAACTGCGAGGTTTTGAGAAATTCTGCGAAGGCAGAAGGGCAGAAGACTTACCAATCATAACGACGAGAATCTGTGGAGTCTGCCCAGTTGCCCATCACATGGCGGCCGCAAAAGCCGTAGACGCAGCATTCAATGTGGAGCCAACAGAAACCGCTAAGAAACTGAGAGAACTCGAATACTGTGGCTACTATATCTACGATCACATTCTCCACTTCTACTTCTTAGGAGGCCCAGACTTCGTTGTGGGACCAGATGCCCCACCAGCAAAGAGAAACATTCTTGGAGTGATAGAGAAGGCCGGACTTGACATCGCCAAAGAAGTGATAAAACACAGAGCCTACGGACAAAAAATAACAGGCATTCTTGGTGGCCGCCCCACTCATCCGGTGAGCGCTTTACCAGGTGGCATTTCGAAGTTTCTGTCCGAGGAAGAACGACAGGAAATCGAGAAGATGGTCGAGAGCTGTCGAGAATTCGCAAAATTCTCCTTAGGCCTCTTCGACGACGTGGTCCTTAAAAATGTTGACTACGTAAATCTGATCACAAGCGAGCCCTATGCTCTGAAAACGTATTACATGGGGACCGTGGACGAAAACAATAGAGTCAACTTTTATGATGGCAACATCCGAGTGGTTGACCCCGAAGGAAAGGAGTTTGTGAAATTTGCACCTTCTGAATATCTAGACGTAATTGAAGAACATGTTGAACCATGGACTTACGTCAAACTACCTTATCTGAAGAAGATAGGATGGAAAGGCCTCGTGGCAGGACCACAAAGCGGGATTTACCGAGTTGGGCCCCTCGGAAGGCTGAACGCCGCAGAAGGCATGGCGACCCCCCTAGCCCACAAGGAATATGAACGAATGTACAAGACGCTTGGCGGAAAACCCGTGCACGCAACTCTAGCGTTCCATTGGGCTCGACTGATAGAACTCATGTATGCCACTGAACGGGCCTTGGAACTCATAACAGATGCAGACATAACGAAGAAGGATATCAGAAACAAACCCGGAGCCCCTGGCGAAGGCGTTGGGATCGTCGAGGCTGCCAGAGGCACACTGATTCACCATTACAAACTGGATGAAAACGCGTTGGCGAAGAAAGTCAACCTCATCGTGGCCACGACCCACAACGCTCCGGGCATCTGTATGTCCATAAAAAACGCTGCCAAAGGCCTGATACACAACGGTGAAGTCAGCGATGGCCTACTGAACAAGGTGGAGATGGCCTTTAGAGCCTATGATCCATGCTTCGCCTGCGCCACCCACTTCGCCATCGGGGACATGCCCTTGAAAGTAGAGATTTATGATCATGAGAAACGGTTGTTGGACACAATAAAGAGGTGATACGTGAAAATGGACGGCGCTAAGGTTGGAGTGTTTCTATCTGAAAGTGGAACCGAACTCTCAAAAATCTTGGATCTAGATGCTATAACCAGTTATGCGAAAAACATCCCAGGCGTGGTTCTCGTCGAGAGAGAAAGCGAGTTTTGGCGTGGCAAAGGACTGCAGACCATTTCCGAGGCTGTGAAGAATAGAAAGGTAAACAGAGTCGTCGTCGCAGATACGTTGCCAAAGCTCAGTGAAGTCAAGATTGCACAAGCGGTTCAGGACGCTGGCCTCAACCCCTATCTCGTGGAATTTCTCGATCTCAAGCACCACTGTGCCTGGCCCCATCGCGAAACACCTGGTGAAGCTACCGAAAAGGCCAAAGCTATGCTCTTGGCTGCTACGGAACGCGCCAAGCTGCTTGAGCCGCTCGAGAAGCTCGAGTTTCCAGCGCTCAAATCTGTACTGGTAATAGGCGGAGGAATAGCAGGCATACAGACAGCCATAGACTTAGCGGACTTGGGATTCAAAGTGAACCTAGTGGAAAAGGAGCCATTTCTCGGCGGCCTAGCGGCGCGGGCAGGTCGATTCTTCCCAACGGACGACTGCGCGATCTGCGTCCAATCTCCAGCCTCTGATGTCAAGACGATCACGCACACGTCCCGGAAGTGCATATACCGATCCGGTTTCACTGAGATTCCTAACCTGAATATCCTAACCAATTCAGAAGTCGTCAGTGTGGATGGAGTTCCTGGAAAATATAGCGTCACCATAGAAAAAAGACCGAGATACGTCAACGAATCAAAGTGCGTGAGCTGTGACCTTTGCACCGCTGTCTGTCCTGTGGAAGTACCAGACGACTACAACGCCAAGCTGGACACCCGCAAAGCCATATACATGAACACCCCCAATGTTCATCCACCCGTCTACGTCATCGACGAAAGCGCCTGCAAGTTTCACGACTGCGCCAGATGCGTTGAAGTTTGCCCGACCGACGCTATCGAATTGGACCAGAAGAGCGAGAAGACAACTCTCAACGTCGGCAGCATAATAGTGGCCACAGGCTTCCAAGAGTATGATTCCAGCGTCATAAAGGAGTACCACTACGACGACTACCCAGACGTCATAACTAATCTTGAACTCGCACGAATGATCGACGGCTTCGGACCCACCACAGGCGTAATTATCCGACCTTCAAACCACAAACCCGCCAAAAAGGTGGTCATGATACAATGTGTCGGATCACGAGACAAGCGATGGAACGAATACTGTTCGGGCATCTGCTGCATGATCTCCTTGAAACATGCAACGCTGATTAAGCAAGCTTACCCCGAAACAGACGTCACTATATGCTACATCGATATGAGAACCACGGGGAGGGAGCATGAGGATTACTATGAACGAGCCAGGGAGATGGGCATCAAGTTCGTCAAGGGCAGACCGACCGAAGTGACACGAGACCCCGAAACGGACAAATTGATAGTCGATGTGGAAGATGCGCTTTTGAAACGATTCTTGGAATTAGACGCTGACTTGGTGGTACTGGCCCCCGCCATGGTGCCCGCAGAAGGCACCAAAGAACTAGCTGAGATGTTGGGCCTCGAGTTGGGTGAAGATGGGTTCTTCAAAGAGTACAATGCTAAGCTGCGACCCACAGAGACTAAGTTGAGAGGCATATACCTCTGTGGTGGAACAACCTTTCCGAAGGACGCACCGACCACGTCACTTCATGCTCATTCAGCAGCCATGAAGGCTACGAAGTTCTTGAAGACCGGCAAGATAATCAAAGATCAAAGGACCGCGGTAATCGACGAAGAATACTGCGGTGACTGTGAGTTCTGCCCCGTCACGTGCCCCTATGGCGCGATAAGCTTGGAGCCAACAACTGAAGACCATTTCGTGGCGCGGGTTTCCGAACTCCTTTGCGAAGGCTGTGGGATTTGTGTAGGAACTTGTCCGCTGAACGCTATTGAGCTCAGACATTCGCGCCCGAATCAGATGCTGGCCCAGATGAAGGGACTTATGGCTGTAAATGGAACATCCAAACCGCTCGTTTTGGCAATGTGCTGTTCAGAATGTGGCCATACAGCCGTAGACTCCTCAGGCATGGCGATGATGAATTATTCAGCCAATGTCCGGGTGATGAAGGTGCCGTGTACGGGCATACTGCAAGCGCATCAATTCCTGGAAGCCTTCAAAGCTGGCGCGCAAGGGGTGATGGTTGTAGGATGTAAGAGTGACGGTTGTCACTATGAGGTTGGTAGCCAGAAGGCGGAAAAGAAAGTGGCGCTCACGAGAACACTGCTGAAGGAATACGGCATCGAGCCAGAGAGATTGGAGATGTTCAACATGGTGTACATTGAAGGCGACAAGTTCGTCGAAGCCGCACAGTTGATGACTCAGAGAGTGGAGGAGTTAGGTCCGCTTCAAATCCCTCGAGAGGGCTAGAGAGGATTGTGGAAACAGAATGGAACCTAGAGAAAAGAGGAGGGCTAGGAGTCCAGAGTTCTCCGACGCAGTTACAAGCCGTCTAGGCGGCGAAACCATAACACTCTGTTATCAATGTGGAACCTGCGCCAGCAGTTGCCCTGTAGCGAGAATCACCGAGCGCTTTAACCCCAGAGAAGTCATCAGACTCTCACTCTTGGGAGAAAAGGATGAAGTCCTCTCCACCGATGCCATATGGCTATGCTGTTCCTGCTACAACTGCCAAGAAAGATGTCCACAGAAGGTTGAGATAGCGGATGTAATCTACGCACTGCGGAATATCGCCTTTAGAGAAGGTCACATACCGGACATTTATTCAGAATTCGCGTCAACAATTTTGAACAACGGGCGCATAGCCACCGTTTCCAAATTCGTCGAGAAGAAGAGACCAGCCCTTGGGCTACCGCCGCTTCAACCAACAGGATTAGACGACGTCAGAAAGATCCTTTCGGCAACGGGGTATGAAAAGCTTCGACAGAAAGAGGAGGACGCCTAATGTCAAGCTACGCCATATTCCTAGGCTGCACTATCCCCGCCCGTCAACAGAGCTACGAATTGTCAGCACGGAAGTCCTTGGACAAACTTGGAATCCAGCTCATCGATCTAGCCAACATGACGTGTTGCTGCCCCCCACCAATCCAGTCCATCGACCTGGAAACCAGCCTGGCTGTCGCTACATACAACATCTGCCTCGCTGAAGATGCTGACCTTGATGTGATCACGCTTTGCACAGGTTGCTTTGAATCCCTCGCCATGACAAATACCATGTTGAAAGAGAAGGAACAACTGAAGGCTAGAGTAAACAAAATCTTGTCAAATGTTGGAAGAGAGTTCAAGGGCAACAAAGAAGTCAAACACTATCTACAGGTCCTAAAGGACGATGTTGGCGTAGACCAACTCAAGCAAAACATCTCCAAACCCCTACGCGATCTAAAGGTAGCCTCCTTTTCCGGCTGCCACTTGCTCAGACCCAGCGCACTTTTGAAGGTCGATGACCCCGAACGGCCACGCCTCTTCGACAACCTGATCGAAGCTCTCGGGGCAAAGAGTATTGAGTATCGAAACAAGTTGAAATGCTGTGGTGGCCTCTTAAGAGGCTACTCCGACGACCTCGCGCTGAACATTGCACGAGAAAAACTCGCTAACACCACTAAAGCAGGCGCGGATTGCATCTCAACACTCTGCCCGTTCTGTTTCGTCGCACTAGATCTTGGACAGCTTCAGATAAGGTCGAAGCTCCAAGAAGAGTTCAATATGCCCATAATTCACTACACAGAGCTTCTGAGTCTAGCCTTAGGAATCCCTCCCAAGGAGTTGGCCCTAGAAACCCACAAGATAAAACTCGACAAGATCGTGGATAAGATTTCCTAGCAACAACGCCACGAATAATATCGCGGGTCAGCGACTTCTGCATCATAATCGATAAATGTTTTATAAATCATGCTTTTTTTCTTATGACACACATACGATGAGGTGAAAAAACTGCCAACCATAAAAGCGACGGCCGAATGGATAGAAAATGTCCGCAGTTTAGCTGACAATTCGAGGACCCACAGTCTAACACTAGATCTTCCGAAGGGCAAAGGTGGAGATGACACAGGACCCACCGCGCTAGAACTGGCTATCATGTCTCTAGCTGATTGTGCCGTCACCATCTTTGCGGATGTCTGTAAACAGAGTAAGATAGAACTTGGCGAGTTGAAGGCTGTAGCCGAAGCGGAAAAGCCTGCTGATTCATCGAAACTAACCCGCGTAAAAATGACTGTCAACGTGTCTGCAAAGGGGAGAAAACCATTGGTGGACGCGGTGTGGCGAAGAACTGAAGCAATGTGCCCAGTAGTATCTATATTCAAAGATCCGATACCCTTGGAAATCGAGTTCAAAGCAACTGTCACGTGACTCCTTCAATCTTCCCGATTCAGACTCCGAAAGCAGTCATTTTCTCCACGCTTGACAAGCTGTCAGTTCAGAACCCCACCGCAAGGGAAACTTGGAAGAGACAGACTCTTTTGTGCGAATTAGTTGACCCAGCAGAATAGCCCGGGACCGAAACGAAACTCCGAGCTGAGGGCATAATCTTTTTCTGTGGCTCCTCGCACTCTATTAGCTCTTCACGGAAAAGTCTGCGCATCAAGAAAGCAAAGCAACATTAAGGAAGAAGAGAGGGCCATCATGTACGAGATCTTGGAGAAGGAGAAGTGGCACGACGTCATTTATTCTATGCGAGTCGATGCCCCGTTTGTGGCGAAGGTCGCGCAACCTGGACAATTCGTCATTTTGATGACCACTGAAAAAGGAGAACGAATACCGTTAACCATTGCCGACTACGACCCAAAAGAAGGATGGGTACAGATCGTGTTCCAGACTGTCGGCAAGACGACGACAGAGTTGGCTAAAATGAATGAGGGAGATACCCTCTTCTCATTCGTTGGACCATTAGGTAACCCTTCAGAGATCGACAAGTACGGCACGGTGGTGACGGTGGGAGGAGGAACAGGTATCGCCTGTGTCTATCCCATAACGCGAGCGCTAAAGGCAGCTGGTAACCGAGTGATCGCCATCATCGGAGCCAAGACAAAAGAGCTAATCATCATGGAAGAGGAGATGAGAAAGGCGTCCACCGAGCTCTTGATTACGACTGATGATGGGAGCTATGTGCGAAAAGGGTTTGTCTCCGATGTCTTGGACGAAGTGCTGCAAAGAGAAAAAGATGTAAAGAAGATATGGGCTGTCGGCCCCGCCATAATGATGAAGGTTATCTCTGATGTCACTAAACCGTACAATATGGAGACAATCGTGTGTCTCAACGCCGTAATGGTGGATGGGACAGGTATGTGCGGCTCATGCAGGGTGACAGTGGATGGCGAGACAAAACTCACCTGTGTGGATGGCCCGGAATTCAACGGGCACCTAATAGATTGGCCCGAGTTCATGAACCGCTTGCGGAGATATGAGAAATCGGAACAACGCGCGCTGGAGCGCTATGAAGAAACTCGGCAATGCGAGGCGAAATGATGGCCAAAACGATTCCAGTTAAGGAGAGGGCGAAAAGAAAACAACGAGCAATGCCAGAGCAGCCAGTACAGGAGCGAGTTATCAACTTCAACGAGGTCCCACTAGGTTACACTGAAAAAGACGCGCTCTATGAGGCGCAGAGATGCCTGCAATGTGAGTCACCAACCTGCATGGAAGGTTGCCCAGCGGAGGTTAATATCCCTGGCTTCATCGAGAAGATCGTAGAGGAAGATTTCGCTAGTGCATATTCCGAATTGCTAAAAACCAACAATCTCCCAGCAGTGTGCGGCAGGGTCTGCCCCCAAGAAGATCAATGTTACAGAACTTGCGTGTGGAATAAGAAAGGCAAACCGATTGCCATAGGTAGGTTGGAACGCTTCGTGGCAGATTGGGCTAGAAGACACAATAGACACGAGGCATTACCCCGTGTCAAGAAGAAAGATAGACGGGTAGCTGTTGTCGGATCCGGCCCTTCTGGTTTGACGTGCGCAGCAGACTTGGCCAAAATGGGGTACGATGTGACTATCTTTGAAGCCCTCCCAAAACCAGGAGGCGTGCTAGTCTACGGCATTCCAGAGTTCAGGCTGCCTAAGGCCATTGTGGAATATGAAGTGAATGAGATTAAGCGACTAGGAGTAAAGATAGTAACCAATTTCGTGGTCGGCCTCACAAAGACCGTCGATGAACTGGTAAAGGAATTTGATGCGATTTTCTTGGCGAATGGAGCCGGTGCGCCCCGGTTCATGAATATCCCTGGGGAAAACCTCAATGACGTGTATTCAGCAAACGAATTTCTCACCCGCAGCAACCTCATGAAGGCATATAGGTTCCCCGAGTTTGACACGCCCATCAAAGTAGGAAAGAAAGTGGCAGTCATCGGAGCGGGAAACGTGGCCATGGACTCCGCGCGGACCGCTTTAAGGTTAGGTGCCGACGAAGTACACATCGTCTATCGAAGAACGAGAGAAGAAGCGCCGGCGAGAGAGGAAGAAATTGCTCATGCCGAAGAAGAGGGCATAATCTTCGACTTTCTTACGCTGCCAACAAAGGTAATCGGAGACGCGAAAGGTAATGTCACCGCGATGGAATGTATCAAGATGCAGTTAGGTGCACCAGATGATTCTGGAAGACGACGCCCCATTCCCATAGAGGGCACCAACTTCACCATGAAAGTCGATATGGTAATCGACGCCATCGGAACAAACGCGAATCCCCTCGTCTCACGGAGTGCTACCGGAGTAGAGACAAATGACCGGGGGTATTTCAAAGCAGATGAGGAAACCGGCGCTACGACGCGCGAGGGCATATTTGCGGGGGGGGACATTGTTCGCGGAGCAGCGACGGTGATCTCGGCTTTGGGCGATGGAAAGAGAGCAGCAAAGGCGATAGATGAATATCTCTCTTCCGGCGGCAGTCTGAAGAGACAGAAGGCGAACTAGACTATTCTGCTGTGTCTACGAGTTTCTTTCTGATCGTTTCTCGTGTTTCCTTTGAAATAGGTCCTATCCTTGAGATTCTTTCGTTGAATGTTTCAAATGTATTGGTAACCTTACCATATTCTGGCAATGTAGTGGAGAAGGACATCAAGCGTAGGGGCTTAACCCCATATGTCCTGAGCTCCTTTTTCATCTGGATGACATGCTCCCTCAGAGCTTCCTCGCCGAAGACGCCCCCGTGCTCCTCGAGGAGAACGACACCGTCCGCGCCGAAGGCAAAGGCTTGTAGCACATGTTTCAAGCCAATTCGCCCAGTGCTCGGAATACCGATGATCTCTACGTTAGGAGGATACGAGGCCCGGGACTGCCCAGCCAGATCCGCGGCGCCATAGGCTATCTCTTTTTCAAGAAAAGCAATGATCTTCGGGGATCTCCCGCCTTCACTTACTCCCTTGATCTGCGCCATCAACTGGGCCTCGGTGGAATTCTTCAGGTCAATGGCCCCTCTGGGGCATCGTGGCACGCAGATCCCACATCCAATGCATGACATGGGGTTGATTGACATGCCCGTTGGCGTCTCTTCCACTGCCCCCACGGGGCACACTTCCACGCAAACGCGAGACTTGTCGCACTTCTCCGGGTCGATGTAGGCCACCTCGGGCGAGACCGCGATTTCCCCTTTGCCCAAGAAACTTGCGACCCTCGACGCGGTCGACATGGCTTCGAGGGTAGTTTCACGAACGTCCTTCGGGCTCAAGGCACAGCCAGCGACGAACACGCCTTCGCGTTGGCTATCTACAGGTTTGAGTTTGTAGTGCTTCTCGAGAAGAAAGCCATCACCGCCCATCTGGATGCCCAACTTCTTAGCGAGGTCGGGAGTGTCCGGCTTGGGAATCATTCCAGTGGTGAGGACGACCAGATCGAACTTCCCTTCAACTCGGGTGCCGAGAAGGGTATCCTCCGCGCGCACCAAGATGCCATCATTCTTCGATGGAATAACCTCGCCGACGCGACCCCGCACGAAGTGTACGTTATGTTCTTGAGCGTTAAGGTAGAACTCCTCGTAGCCCTTTCCATCAGCTCTTATATCGGTGTAGAAGATCCACGGGTCGGCGTCAGGCACAATCTTCTGAAGCAACAGGGCCTGTTTGATGGCCGCCATACAACCTATCTTGCAGCAATGTTTCACTCCCGGTTCTTTATTCATCATGCGGCTGCCGACACACAGGATGAAAGCTACTCGCTTCGCCACCTTTCCATCGGAAGGCCTGCGCATTTCACGACCCAAGAGGCGTTCCAACTGCAGGTTCGTCACGATATCAGGGTGGAGACCAAACGCATATTCTTCAAATGGCGTGGGATCGACTTGCTCAAATCCAGTACAGGCAACAATTGCGCCCACATCGAGTTCGATAGTCTTCTCCTTTTGATCAAAATCAATGGCGTTGCCCTTGCAGACTTTCTCGCAAATCCGGCAGACGCCTTTGGTCAGGTACAGACAGTGATCCTTGTCGATAAGATACGTTCTGGGAACAGCTTGCTGAAATGGCACAAAGATCGCTTTCCGCGGATACAGAGCTGCCTCGAACTCGCTCGGAACCTTGACTGGGCAAACCTGCTCACACTCCCCACAAGCTATGCACCTAGAAGCATCCACAAATCTCGGCTGCACCTTGACCAAGACTCGATAGTTTCCCGGGGACCCCTCCACCGCGACTGGTTCTGCCATGGCAACGATCATAATCTTTGGATGTTGCCCCACATCCACCATTCTCGGCGTGAGAATGCATTGGGAGCAGTCAAGGGTTGGAAAGGTCTTGCTGAGTTGAGCCATGTGACCGCCAATGCTCGGCGTCTTCTCCACCAAGTATACCTGATAACCCTTGTCCGCCAACTCGAGTGACGCCATAATGCCAGAGACTCCACCGCCAATGACCAGCACATCTGGATTCACAGTTATGCTCCTCGTTTCCAACGGGTCGAGATGACGGGCACGCGCCACGGCGCCGCGAATGAGGTCAATCGCCTTGGATGTTGCCGCTTCTACGTCATCGTGTGCCCAGCTGCACTGTTCTCGAATGTTTGCCATGTCAAGAAAGTAGGGGTTAAGCCCAGCTGATTCCACCGTTCGCCTGAAGGTGTCCAAGTGCATACGCGGTGAACATGATGCCACTATAATCCTATTGAGAGCATGCTTCTCGATTCCATCAGTTATCATCTCTTGACCTGGGTCGCTACACACGTATTCGTACGTTTCAGCGACTTCCACTCCTTCGAGTTTCGCGACAGCTTCTTTGACCTTTTCCACATCTACCGTGTCGCCTATGTTTCCTCCGCAGTGACAAATGTATACGCCTATTCTAGGTTCCTCTGTCATCTCAATTTTCTCCGTTTGGGACGAAGGCCCAAATGAACTGTAGAGTAAGCATAATCGACATTTAAGTTCTTAAACGTCACGTTTTTCGAACACAGACGTCAAAGTCTGACAGGCCTACTTGTATTCAGAATCCAATCTGGGTGTCGTCTGAAGGAGAAGGTACTCTGTAATGGTATTCTACCTTACAAAGGTGTATTGCCGCACAAGTGGGTTCGAAGAGCCGCTGTCCGGGCATTGTTGATAAGGTTTATAATCGTCTAGGTCGCCTATTTAGTTTCCAAATTCAGTGGAACATGCACCTCGCTGCACGTTGGAGCCACTCAGAATGCCAATGAAACTGCTCAAAACAGAAAACGAGGACGAACTCACAGTTGAAAGGATTCTGCACGCTAGAAGATACGCTTTGACTCTGGACAAGAATCGGTGCACTGGCTGCGAAATCTGCATGATTGCCTGTCCAAAAGAAGCCATCGAAGTCAAGAAGATTCCAAAGGAAGAGGGCGAAGAGGCTAAACCTCCTGTCGTAGATGTCGACGAAAAGAAGTGTCACTACTGCGGCATCTGTAGTTCCATTTGCCCGTTTGGCGCGTTAGACGTGAAGGTCAACGGCGAGACGGTGACTCCCGTTGTAGAGAGTGAGAGCTTCCCTCAGCTTCTCCGAGAGATTGACGTGGACTCGACAAAGTGTGACCCCCGCTGTCTCGATATCGAAGACCCATGCCCTTTGGGACTGATAGAGGTCAGAGTGCAACCGCTCGAAGAAGAAGTTGTGGGCCCGATGATCCGCGGAGAGAAGAAGGACGCCCAAGTTTTAGTGGATATAGACCGGGATTTCTGTCCGTGCTGTCGGGTCTGCGAAGTCAAGTTTCCCAACGGGGCAATCAAGGTGCGCAAGATCTTCAACGGCATCCTCAGAATAAATCATGAAAAATGTCCTGAAGGCTGCCACGACTGTCTCGATGTCTGTCCCATCACGGGCGCGCTGTATCTCTCCGAAGACGGTAAGGTGCATGTGAACGACTTACACTGCGTCTATTGTGGCGTCTGCAAGATCGTCTGTCCAGAGGAAGGCGCCCTCGAGCTTCAGAGGACCTCCATACGCCACACCCCCCTTCGTTCAGGAGCTTGGAATAAAGCTCTCGAGAAACTCACGTCCACCACCGAGATGACCAAAGAATTGCGAACCAAGAGTTCGAAAAAGCTTCGAGAGTCTGTGGAAAAACGACTTCTCCCTGGAGGAAGCACTGATGCCTGAAGAACCACGGATCGGAGTCTTCATCTGCCACTGCGGTCTCAACATCGCCGGGGTGATCGACATCGATGCCTTAGAGGAATACGCCAAGACGCTGCCCAATGTGGTCTACACCAAACAAAACCGCTACACGTGCGCGGATCCTGGACAAGAAGAGATCCGAAAGGGAATACAGGAGCACAACCTGAACCGAGTCGTCGTTGCGGCTTGTTCACCACGCTTGCATGAACCCACGTTTCGTAGATGCGTTGCTGAGACAGGATTGAACCCCTTCTACTACGAAATGGCGAACATACGGGAGTTTTCATCTTGGTGCCACCCCAGCACCCCGGAAGAGGCAACCGAGAAGGCGAAGGACATCGTGAAAATGGCGGTCGCCAAAGCAAGACTACTTCAAAGCCTCGAAACCCTTGAAGTCCCCGTGACGAACAAAGCCTTAATCTTAGGCGGCGGAATCGCAGGAATCAGTGCCGCTCTTGACCTTGCGGACATGGGGTTCCAAGTGTATCTTGTTGAAAAGAGCGAAAGCATCGGCGGTCACATGGCTCAGCTGGACAAGACCTTCCCCACGTTGGACTGCTCCATCTGCATCGAAGGCCCAAAGATGGTCGACGTCTCCCGCCACCCTAATATCGAAATAATATCGTACGCGGACGTCCTGAAGGTCGAGGGATTCGTGGGCAACTTCAAGGTGAAGATCCGAAAAAACCCGCGACACGTCATCGCCGACAATTGCACCGGGTGCGGCGAATGCCGCGACGTCTGCCCCATCGAGTACCCCAACGAGTGGGACATGAATATGGGCGTGAGAAAGGCAATCTCGGTGCCCTTCGACCAAGCCGTGCCACTCGTCTACACAATCGACTTGGACTACTGCATTGAGTGCTACAAGTGCGTGGACGCTTGCGGTGCCCGTGAAGCCATCAACTTCGACCAGAAAGCGGAAGAGATCGACATCGAAGTTGGAACCATACTTGTGGCCACGGGCTTTGACATCTACCTACCGTACGATGACGGGCGATACGGGTATGGTCGATATGACAACGTCATCACAGCGTTGGAATTCGAAAGGCTGATCCTAGCAGCCGGCCCCACTGGGGGCAAGGTTGTGCGCGCCTCGGATGGAAAGAAGCCCAAGCGGGTGGTCTTCATCCAATGCGTGGGCTCACGGGACGTCAACAAGTACGAGTATTGCTCTGGCTTCTGCTGCATGTACGCTCTCAAAAACTCGATCCTACTCAAAGAGAAATACCACAGAGACGTTGAAGCCTACATTCTGTACATTGACATGAGAACCCACTTCAAGGGCTACGAGGAGTTTTACCGAAGAGCGCGGGACTTGGGAATCAACTTTATCCGAGGACGGGCATCCCACATTTTAGAGGACCCAGAGACAAAGAACCTGTTCGTACGCGCGGAGGACATGGCCCTTGGTGAACCGATTGAACTAGAGGCGGATCTGGTTGTGCTATGCACTGCTGCTATCCCGAAAGAGGATTCCGGCGAGACGGCAAGGGTCTTAAACATCACACGGGGTTCCGACGGCTTTTTCATGGAGAGCCACCCCAAGCTCAAACCTGTCGACACTGCGGTGGACGGCATCTTCCTAGCAGGCGCCTGTCAAGGTCCCAAAGACATCCCCTACAGCGTCTCTCAAGGAAGCGGAGCTGCCGCCAGAGCAGCAACCATCCTTTCGCAACCCACCTGGAAGATAGAACCAATCATCGCCGTAGTGGATCCGGAGAAGTGCCGCAATGTCAGAGTCAAATGTGGCATATGTGCCGAGCGGTGCCCGTATGGCGCAATCCAGGCTCCGGAAGGACAACCCGCACTAGTCAGAACGGCGATGTGCCACGGCTGCGGAACTTGCGTCGCTGAGTGCCCGGCTGATGCCATCACTCAAATGCACTTCACAGACGCCCAAATCATGGCGCAGATTGGAGCTGCATTAGAGGAGAACCCCGAGGAGAAGATACTCGCCTTTCTCTGCAACTGGTGTAGCTACGCTGGCGCCGATCTCGCCGGGACCAGCCGGTTTGAGTATCCACCAACCATGCGAGCAATCCGAGTGATGTGCTCAGGGCGCGTCGACCGAGACTTCGTTCTGGAAGCGTTCAGGCAGGGAGCAGGCATGGTCTTGGTGGCGGCCTGTCACCTGCCCTATGACTGCCACTACATCTCGGGCAACGTCCGAATGAAAGCGCGGATGGAGGCCTTGGGAAAGATGCTGGAGAAGCTGGGGCTAAGCCCTGAACGGTTTCGAATAGAATACGTCTCGGCAGCCGAGGGAGTGAAATTCGCTGGAATGGCTAAGGAAATGACCGAGCAGATGGAAAGCCTAGGAGAGGCTAAGATCAAGGCGGAAAACGACAAATTGAGGCCGATACTCGAAAAAATGCTCGCAAAGAAGAGAAGATAGTCTCAAATCCGTTGAGCTCTTGCGGGCTCCTGCCCTACGTTACATGATACTGACATTTTCTATTTCGAAATATCGCTTCGCCAAAAAGCGGATTCTTTCCGCGTTCCGGCCATTTCTGCCGATCGCAATGCCCTTGTCCCGCGCGTTCACAGAGACCACCGCGATCGTTTTCCCATCTGGTCGTTCGGTTATGCGTATCTCCTTCACCCGCGCGGGTCTCAGCGCGTTTTTGATAAATTGGGCCGCATTTTCCGAGTGTTCGATGATTTCGTGTTTCTTGCCGGTCATTCGTTCCAGAAGATGGATGTTCTTGCCTTTTCGTCCGATGGCCATCCCCACATCGCCTTCCTTCACGACAAAGATTATGCGATTGAGATCATCATCCACAATACAGTCCTTGGCAATGGCCCCGGTTATGCTCTCAAAAAGGGCAATGAAGCGCATCTCATGGCTGGTCAGTTTGATTCCGCTAGACATTCGGCGTCTCCCTGAGTTTCAGTATGTCAGAGTCCCCCGGTTCTCGGATGGTCAACGCTGATACGGTGAACGGTTTCCCGCAGAGTATCCCCAAGTCGACGCTGGAGCCTTTATGCATAATCACAGGAAGACGGGAGAGCTTGGCATAGTATTCGATATCTTCCCGACTCGGGGACGGGCAGTTTGAAGCAAGAATTATCAGCTTGGCTTTGCCGGTTTTGGCAACATTTATGGCACTCTTGGCACCGAACAGGACTTTTCCAGTTTTCACTGTAGTGGCGATCGCCTTGTCTACATCGATCACGTCGTCCCCTCTCGCCGTGCCGTTGACATGTAGAGATCAACCAAGCCTGTGCCGATCGGTATGGATTGGCCCACTATAACGTTTTCGGTAACGCCTTTCAATGGGTCGCTCTCACCCTTAATCGCGGCATCCACGATGTTCGGAATCGTAATCTCGAAGGCTGCTCTCGCGAGAACACTGGCTTTCTCGCCACTGATTCCATGTCGGCCGATCTGCCGTACACTGCCCGTCACAGTCATGATGTCAGACACCAACATCACGTGTCGAACATCTACGTCGAGACCTTGCTCCTCAAGAACGCCCAAGGCCTCATCGATTGTGGAGTTTCTCGCCGCCTCGATTCCAAGTGTGGAGGCGATCTCGTGCACATGGTTCGTGGTTGTTCGCGTGGGATCTATTCCAGAGACTTCCAAGACCCTTGAAAGATTCGAGCCGTCCGTTCGTATAACCCACTCTCCACTTTCTTCGGTGACCAGCACTCGGCTGACGCCCTGTACGCCCTTGACATATTCCGAGGTCACCTTTTCAAGGAGTTTCTTGAGATCGGTGGGTCGTTGAGGGGTGAAGATGACCTGATTGCCTTCGAGCTTCACGTCACAATTTCGTATGGTTAGTAAGTCAGGCAACTCCTCCAGCGTGATGCCTCTTTCCTCTATCGTTGCTGGATCGAGTTCGACGACGACGCCTTCTCGTTCGGGATCGACATACGGCGCGACTTGGGCAATGTCTTCCACGGTTGTGTTGATGACGTCTCGAGCGACTTCAGTGGCTTTTTCCTTGCTCTTCCGATGCTCTTTGTCGAGATAGATCGTCATGATGGGGGTGGATGGGACTCTTCGAGCATCCACGATTTCGATGAGACGCGGCAAACCAAGGGTTACGTTTTGTTCTCGAACTCCAGCGTAGTGAAACGTTCGGAGCGTCATCTGAGTTCCTGGCTCGCCAATCGATTGCGCCGCCACAATTCCGACTGCTTCCCCAGGCTCAACGAGTGCAGCTTTGAAGTTCTCAAGAGTCATGGCGATTGCTCGATCTACCCCTTGACGACTCAGTTTTGTCTTGTACAACTCTTGTCTAAGCTCTTTGACGAGAATCGGGGTTAGCTCAGCTTCGACCTCATCTAGGCGCTCTCGTATATACTTCTTCGAAGCAGGTTTGCCTTTCTCCAACATAATCTCGATTTGCTCAACTAGTCTGCTGACGTTCACCGCTTTGCCATGATCACTCTTGGCAGGGTCAACCCCGTCTTCGCCATATCTGAACTGTATTATGTCTCCAACAGAATTTCTGACGGTGCCATCGTATTCGATTCGCAGATGCTCAAGGGCGTTGATGAGCCGTCTCTGCATGTATCCGCTTTGTTGCGTTCGAACTGCGGTGTCCACAAGACCTTCTCGACCGCCCATGGCGTGGAAGAAGAATTCGATAGGGTCTAGCCCTTCTCGATAGGACGAGTAGACGAAGCCTCGGGCCTTAGGCGACGGATCGCCTCGTTCGAAGTGCGGTAGCGCCCGATTCACGTATCCGCGCATGATCCGTTTGCCACGGACAGACTGCTGACCTACACACGCAGCCATTTGACCTATGTTGAGACTAGATCCTCTGGCTCCTGCTCTAGTCATTATCATGCCTGCGTTGTCCATCTGGAAGTCCTCGTCAGCGACGCTTCCCGCCTTGTCTCTGGCTTTCGCGAGCTCATTCATCACGTAGATCTCAAAAGATTCGCCGAGCGTTTGTCCTGGCAGTCTCGGCAGGGTGCCATCCTGGTACGATTCGATGAGTTCGCTGATTCGCTTTTCGAATCTTTGGACGTTGTTGCCGATTTTCCTTTGAGCAGTCTGAGAGAGCTCGAGTTCGTCAAAGGAGAAGGTGAACCCTCGCATCGTCATGAAGAGTTTCAGAAGCTGGCAGGCGCGATTTAGAAATTGTCGACCCACTTGAGTGCCGTAATCTTTTATTATTCGATGAAGAAGGCTTTCTGACTGCTCTGCGCCTATTGAGCGGCGGTCAATGACCCCCGATTTCAGGATGCCGTCTTTGACGACCACGTAGGCGTCGTAAGGACATTCTCCACGTTTGCAGCTGGCGCAGTTAAGGCATATGCTCGACTTTAGAGCGTAGTTCAATTCCTTCGGGAATAGCACACTGAATATTTGCTTTCCAGTCCAAAGCTGTTCGGGTTTCTTTATCTCTGGATCAGGTACAGGGCCTTCGTAATCTGCAGCCATTAGCAATCTACAGACTTCTTCCTTCGTGAGACAAGTAGACTTGCGGGTGAAGAGATAGGCTGCTGTTATGTAGTCCCTAATCGCGCCTATTATGGGCCCTCCAAACCTTGGGGAGAGAATCTGGTCTTGAACCTGCATAAGTATCCGTGCTTCTGTTCGGGCCTCTTCGCTTTGTGGCACGTGGAGATTCATTTCATCGCCATCAAAGTCAGCGTTGTATGGGGGACAAACACAAAGATGCAGCCGAAAAGTCCTTTGTGGCAGAACCCGAACGTAGTGTGACATGATAGACATCCGGTGAAGCGACGGCTGCCTGTTGAAGATGGCTATGTCACCGTTTCGGATGTGACGTTCTAATATGAAACCCGGCTCCAAGGCTTCTGCAACCTTTTCCCGGTCCACGACAAATTCCAATCGTATACGTTTGCCATCAGGCCTTACGACGTAGAGGGCGCCTGGGTATTGCTCAGGTCCATTAGTCACCAGTCCTCGCATCTCTTCGATGTTCCAATCAGTAACCTTCTCCGGTACCGAAAGTCGCATGGCAACATCAAGAGGAACTCCGACTTCGGTGATGTCTAAATTGGGGTCTGGAGAAATCACTGTACGTGCTGAAAAATCAACGCGCTTTCCCGACAGGTTGCTCCGAAATCTGCCTTCCTTTCCCTTAAGGCGTTGTGACAAAGTCTTAAGGGCTCTTCCTGATCGGTGTCTCGCAGGAGGAATTCCCGACGCCTGATTGTTGAAGTATGTGGTTACGTGGTATTGCAGAAGCTCAGAGAGGTCTTGGATGATTAGGGTTGGGGCTCCTGCTTCCATGTTCTCTTTCAGACGTTGATTAATGCGGATGATGTCAACAAGTTTGTGAGTGAGATCATCCTCAGATCGGATACCTGATTCCAAGGTTATAGAGGGTCTCACGTAGACTGGTGGAACGGGGAGAACTTGGAGAATCATCCATTCCGGTCGAGCGGTCTCTGGGTTGAAGCCGACCAACTCAAGGTCTTCATTAGGTATGCGTTCTAGGCGCTCGCGAATCATACTTGCGGTTAATCGCTGCGCGCCCCTTTCGGGAATATCTTCTGTGAATTTCGTTGGCTTGTCAAAAATGATCTTGTACTGGGGCACGCCACAATGCGGGCATTCTTTCTTCCTTGCTTCCTTCAACACGTTTTTGTAGAGGGTGTCTGGAGTGGTCCCTAGTAGTTTTCGGTGCCGCCGGATTCCTTCTCTGAGTTTTTTGATGCGATTGTCAGGCAGTAGTATCCGCCCGCAATTCCTACACGTTGCATGGAGAAGATTGTGGATCATCTTGGTGAATTCGATATGGATTATGGGAACAGCAAGTTCTATGTGGCCAAAATGGCCTGGACACCGTATTGCGGTATTTCCACACGTCCTACACCGCTGCCTTGGCTCGAGCGTCCCCAGTCTACCATCCATGAGTCCCGACGTTATCGGCGCCCCATCTTCATCGTACGTGTCTGCCGTTTGTATCTCTGCAACAGAAAGCCTACGTATTTCCTGAGGAGAGACCATCCCGAAAGAAACTCTGTTTATGACCCTGTGAACTGGACTCTCAAGTGCCAATTACGCCCTCTCCTCCAATTCAAGGCGGGGTGCCACACACAGGCTCATGAGTTCCTGCAAAAGAAGTTTGAAAGCATACGACACGACGACGGGGGAAATCTGAGCCTTTTCCTCACATATTCGACAAACATACGTACGTTGTTTAATGTCATAGTAAGCAATGTAACCACAATTCTCACAAACATACAAAAGGTACTTGTCTGATTCCTCAAGCAAGCGGTCTTGCAGCAACATAGCAGCACCGTGCCCAATCAAGCAATCCCGCTCCATCTCACCGAAACGCAACCCACCCCCTCTCGCACGCCCCTCGGTAGGCTGACGCGTCAACATCTGGACTTGTCCCCGTGCTCTGGCGTGCATCTTATCGGCGACCATGTGGTGAAGTTTCTGATAATATACCACGCCCATGAAAATCTCAGCGACAAACTTCTCACCCGTAGTGCCGTTGTAGAGAATCTCTCGACCAGTATTACTGAAGCCGAGGTCGATCAATTCCCGCTTTAGCACTTCAGGCTCTTCATTGACAAAGGGTGTTCCGTCTACACGATTCCCTCTTGCCGCAGCCACCTTTCCCGCCATGGATTCCAAGAACTGGCCGATAGTCATTCTTGAAGGAATGGCATGAGGATTGATTATAATGTCAGGCACTATTCCTTCTGCACTGAAGGGCATGTCCTCATGAGGAACGATCATTCCGATGACACCTTTTTGCCCATGACGCGAGGCGAATTTGTCGCCCAGTTCGGGTATGCGTTGATCACGAGCTCTAACTTTGACGAGCTTGCTGCCTTCCCCGGACTCGGTGATGAAGATGTCGTCTACGACCCCGGTTTCCGCAGGTCTCATGTCCACCGAGGTGTCTCTCATCGTCGGGCCTTTCACTTCAAACTCTTTGTATTCTTCGAGGAACCGAGGGGGGCTTGTTCTTCCGATCAGGACGTCGCCACCTGCGGTGTAGGATTCTAAGCCAACGATTCCATCGAGTTCGAGAAGGCGATAGTATTGTTCCCCTCGAAATCCCCGAATCCCTGATTCAGGTATGGTAAACTTGTCCTTGAGCCCGCCGAGGTATTGACGACATTCCGCCTCGTAAATGCGGTAAAAGGTCGAACGCCCCAAACCTCGCTCAATGGAGGCTTTGTTAAAGACTAAGGCGTCCTCCATGTTGTATCCTTCGAAAGAAATGACAGCGACTACGCAGTTCTGCCCCGATGGCCGAAGATCGTAGCCTACAATATCCATAGGTCTTGTCTTCACCAGGGGCGTCTGCGGATGATGCAGAATGTGGGAACGTGAGTCCACGCGATGAATGAAGTTGGTCACGTTCACGCCTAAAGCCTGCTTGGCCATAGCCGCCTCGTACGAGTTGCGGGGAGATTGATTATGTTCGGGGTAGGGAATTAGGGAAGCGCATATCCCGAGAATCGTGTAGGCGGCTAGTTCCACGTGAGTGTGATTGGGGGTCACCTCTTCTAGGTCTAGTGCCACGAGCAGGTTTTCTTCTTCCTCTGCATCGATGTATTCGATTATTCCTCGTTCAATCAGGTCTTCCCATGTCCACTCTCCAGAACGGATCCTGTCGATGTGTTTCTGTTTCAGTCGTGGTGTTCCGTCTTCAACGACTATCAGAGGTCGGCGGACACGCCCTTCGTCACAGTTCACATAGATCTCTTGGCTTCCATCGTGATCTGCAAAGGAGGCAACATTCACCTCCGTAGGGATCTTTCCGTTTCTTCGCCGGGTTCTCACTTCTGTAGCAAGCTCATCGGGTGACATGCAGTAGCCAACAAGAGACCCGCCCACAAACACTTTGGCCCCAGAGAGCCGTAGGACTTCGTTGACGTCTTGGATTGGTACAACATTCATTTCATAAAGCGTCTTCTTCATCTTTTCCGGGTTTACACTCACAGAAATGCTCGCGGACATTGCGAGATTCTTCACCAAGCCACAGTTTGAACCTTCAGGCGTTTCATTTGGGCACAACCGCCCCCAGTGAGTTGGGTGCAAGTCTCTCGCTTCGAAGTTAGGCTGACTACGACTCAACGGAGATTGCAGTCTCCGCAAGTGACTCAGAGTTGAAACATTGTTTGTTCGATCCAGCAGTTGTGTGATGCCGACACGCCCGCGCCCCCAGTTGCCTGTCGCAAGGGCGTGTTTTATCCGTTCAGCAATGATTCCGGGACGCACTGCCGCGGATATTGTGAGCATCCGCTTCTTCAGCCCCATTCTTTCTAGCTGGTATTTTATATCGCGGCAAAGATTCCGAAATACGACCCGGAACATATCGGCGAGTAGGGGGCCAGCGAGTTTCAAACGTTTGTTTTTGAAGTGGTCTTTGTCGTCAGATTGCCGCCTTCCAAGTTTCAACTCAATAGCTCGACGAGCCATTTCGCCTAAGAATAGCGCCTTTTCCTTCCGTTTCTCAATGTCCCGTCCAATATGGGGCAGGAAGTTTCTGTCAAGAATGCTTTCAGCTTTCTGACGACGATACTCTTCAACTTGCCCGTGGGCCACACGGTTCCCGATATACATTATTGCATCGTGGGTCGTGTCGAAGCCCATAGCCTTTTCAAAGGAGTCTTCAAGCTCGTTTTGCAGTGTTCTTTCTGGAGAGACTGCTTCGGCGATTTCTTTGTCTGACTCCAGACCAAGGGCTCTCATCACTATGACCAAGGGTATCTCAGTGGGAACTCCGGGCATGGAGACGAATATGCCACGCCCCAGCTTCATTCTGAGCTGGATTCTCGCCCGGAACCCGACCGTGGTCGAGAATATTTTCGCTTGATAAACTGGTCTTGCGCCACGGGTGTCCACGTCTACAAGGATGCGATTGGCAGCCAGATCCTCCAATGCGACCATCACGCGTTCCGAACCGTTGATTATGAAATAGCCCCCGAAGTCGCTTGGGTCTTCGCCATGCCTAACCAGCTCGTCGGGATGGAGCTGTGATAGAACGCAGATCTTGGATTTGAGCATGACTGGAAGGTCGCCGATCAAGACAAGTTCGGGTTCGAGTTCTTTGCCATCTATAACAGGAGTCATCTCTAAGGCTAGAGGAGCTGCGTAGGTTAGGTCTCGGAAGCGCGCTTCCATCGGATAGATTTCGTGTTTTGTGCCGTCCACTTCGGTGATGTAGGGACCCGTAATTTTTGATTGTGGATCTATCATCCAGAGCTGCCCGAGTTTGATTTTGTATGGGCTCTCTGGAATGTCGATGCTGATCTCGCCCGTTTCGTCTATGACTTCTTGTAGGCCATGGTCGATGAATTTGTTGTACGAATCGAGGTGTTGTCTGACTAGCCCCTTTTCTTTGAAGAAGGCTTTCTGAAGGAGTACGAGGTCGTCTTCTCTGAATCCCAAATTCAACTAGTTCTCCATAACTCAGTAATGAATGAAAATGGAAAGATCGTGTGACATGTTACGGTTCCCTTCAAACTAGGAGATTCCTCCAACGGGTCGGCATCATCCAACCCGAAAACCCGGGCGTCCAAGACTGCTTCCTAACCCATTTTTGGGAGCTACCAACGTAAACCATGTTGCTAATTTATAAACTTTACCTAGCTCAAATTAGCATTACCTTATACAGTTTCAGGAGATAGCGGCTATTTCCGCTTGCGGAACAGCATCGCATCCCCGGGAGTTGTGCAAATATATTCAAAGTCGGTCTCCAGCAATTTTCTCGCGTCATCGGTGGTTTCGGCAACGGCTGAGTGGTATTCGTCGCATGCATGCATGCATGAATTCCGGCGCACGAAAGCGGATGTAAATATGGAACCATCAGATCAACTATTGGAATTGCTGAAGAAATGATTGCTTGATGGGCCCGGGGCGATTTGAACGCCCGACCAACAGGTCTCTCTTCCAAACTGCGCTATGAGCCTGTCGCTCTAACCTAGCTGAGCTACGGGCCCTCAACACGTATGGATTCCTAAGTTCTGATTTAAGGATTTTCCAAATACCGCCAGATTGCTGCAACCCCGTTTGCCCCCGCTTTCTCTCACAATAGACCGACCCCATCAACGTCCAACCAAACTTTAAATACAAACGTGCAATCCAAACAACATAGAAAGCCCGAGGTAACAGAGATGGACTACAAAGAAATGCTGGAACGGGCGCGGTCCGAGCTTCCCTCAGATATCCCAGAACACAAACGCTTCGAGGTCCCAAACGCCCGCAGCTTTACAATCGGGATGAGAACCATAGTACATAACTTCAAGGAGATCTGTGACACGCTCAATCGCGACCCGAATCACCCGTTGAAGTTTCTGTCCAAAGAACTAGCTACCGCCGGAACACTACAAGGGACACGGGCAATGTTTCAAGGAAAGTTCCCTCGTCAAACAATCGACCGGCTGATTAAGAGGTACGTCGATGAGTTCATTATATGCCCTGTCTGCAAACGTCCGGATACGAAAATCACAAAAGAGAGACGTTTCTATTTTTTAATATGTGAAGCGTGCGGCGCAAAGTCATCGATTAGACCAGTCTAAAGTGCACAACCTTGGAAGTCTACCTCAACCTACGAAAACGTGGTCAAAGCAAGGTGCTCGCGATCTGTGATGCCGAATTGCTCGGGCAGACGCTGAACGAGGGAAAAATCGTTTTTGAAGTCAAAGAGGAGTTCTACAAAGGAACAAGGACAACAGTGGAAGAAGCGGTCGGCCTCATCGAACATTCCACGATCGTAAACATGGTTGGAAGGGGCATAGTCAAGAAGGCCATAGAAAAGGGGCTAATCCACCCTGACGCGGTTTTGAACATATCCGGCGTACCTCATGCCCAAATCGTCAGATTGTAACGAAGCTATTTAAGTGGAGAGACTGATTCTAGTAAGGAACAGACGCCCACGAGGTGCCACTTTGGGCAAGAAGAAGGTCCTAAGCGAAGAAATCATAAAAGATATGACGCTCCCAACCGCCAACGATGTGTTAGGCATAGCCCTGAAGCTACTGGGTTTCGACCGGGTCTCGGTCAAGTGTCAAGACGGTCACGAACGTCTCTGCCGAATTCGAGGTAAAATGAAGAGGAGAGTGTGGGTTAGAGTCGGAGACATCGTTTTGGTTTCCCCGTGGGACTTCCAGTCAGACAAACGCGGCGACATCATTTGGCGGTACACAAGGGCTCAGGCTCAATGGCTGAGAAAGAAGGGGTATCTCACGATCGAACGAGGAGGCTGAGCGTGTCCTATCGCAAGAAAGTGGAGAAGAAACTAAAGCGAAAAGAGAAACAATATGAGATCACCCGGCTCATGAAGAAGAAACGAAGCGAAGAATACGAAGTTTTGGAAGAAGTCTTCGATCGCTCCACCCTCATGACAATATACGATTTTATGAACAAAGGAACGATCGACGAGATTCATGGCGTTGTGAAAGCTGGAAAAGAGGCCAGAATCTATTGGGGAAAAGATTCGGACGGCAAAGAATTAGCAATCAAAATCTACCTGACAGTCTCCGCGGAGTTCAAGAAGGGCATGCTTCCATACATCGAAGGAGACCCCAGATTCACGCATGTCCGACGAGACACGCGTTCCTTAGTTTACGCTTGGGCCCAGAAAGAGTTCAAAAATCTCCAAACCGCCGCCGCAGCCAAGATCAAAGTTCCTCAGCCCATTGACGTCAGCAACAATGTACTCATTATGGAATTCATAGGAAAGAACGGCGTCCCAGCCCCGTTGTTGAGAGAGACTGCCCTCAAAAAACCAGAACGCGTATATCGACAATTGCTGAGCTACCTGAGAAGGCTTTATCAACGCGCAGGTCTTGTACATGGGGATCTCAGCGAGTATAATGTCATGCTGTGGAGAAACCAGCCAATCTTGTTTGACATCTCACAAGCCGTGCCGCTTCAGCACCCCATGGCAAACCAGCTCCTCCGAAGAGATCTGGAGAATCTGCATAGGTATTTCAAGAAGCTGAACATAGAGGTATTACCGTTGGAAGAAATGTACGGAAGGGTCACCAGTGGAAAGGCCTAGCACTTTCGTGCGAATTCCAAGAGAGCGCATCGGAGCGCTCATAGGTCCAGACGGCCGTGTGAAGGAGGAGATTGAGAAGAAACTCCTAGTCCAGCTTCAAGTGGAGAGCGAATCCGGCGGTGTCACTGTGGTGATGAAGCCGAAAGCTGAAGATCCAACCGTCCTCTTCAGAGCGAAAGAGATAGTCACCGCCATAGGAAGAGGGTTCTCACCCACACGTGCATTTAGACTAATTGCAGACGAGGATGTCGTGTTGGAGGTCATTGACCTACGAGAAGTGGTAGGCAAGTCGCCATCTGATATCAGACGGTTGAAAGGGAGAATCATTGGAAAAGAGGGAAAGACGAGGAGAATCATTGAAGAAATGACTGAAGCCAACGTCTCTGTCTTTGGGCACACCGTCTCCATTATTGGAGATATGGAGCAAGCAGAAACAGCGAAAGAAGCAATTCGCATGTTGCTGAGAGGAAGCCTACACAAGACCGTATACGGATTCCTTCATAGAAAACGGAGAGAACTGAAAAAGAGGAAGCTGGAACTCTGGGAAACCCCATAGGGACAGTAACAGCGTGAACGCCAGCTACCGATTGTGTCAAAGCAGTCTCGAAAATTCACAGCAAAATTTAAATAACTCCATACTCAGCAGAGAATGAAATGTGGAATGTTGACACATATTATACAATCCCCTTCTGAAGAAAATCTATGCAACCAATCAGAGAATACAGCAAAAGAAAAAGCAAGGAATTCTTATATCACTGGTATCGTCGAGGGAGACTGAATCCTGGTAACCTTTGAAGAGATTAGTCCGGCCGATTTCTTCTACCGAAACCGAGACATTGCTGGTTTCACGAACCCATCCCGGGCAATCTTTTCATCCATAAGAGAACTCGTAGAGAACGCCCTTGACGCCTCGGATAGCATATCACATCCTCCTGATGTCTACATTCGATTGTCGCTGGAAGAAGAAGGCAAGTCTGAAGCTGACATTTACAGGCTCAGAGTTATGGATAGTGGATCCGGTATTCCACCCCGCCACGTGCCATCAGCCTTTGGCCAAGTCTTGTTCGGCTCAAAGTATAAGCTCAAGCAAGCCCGTGGCACATTCGGCCTTGGAGGAACGATGGCGATTCTCTACGGTCAAATAACGACGCACAAACCCGTCGAAGTCAGATCAAGCACGGGCAAGTCCAAGATCTACCACTACAAGTTGATGATAGACATACAAAGAAACCGACCCATCATCTTAGATCGCAAGATCCACAGAAACAAAGAGCGATGGCGCGGAACCGTCGTTGAATTCTGTTTGGAAGGGGATTATCTTCGAGCGATGCCAAAGATCTTGGAATACATGAAACAGACCGCTTTGGTTACGCCTTATGCAAAGATCGTCTTTTCTGACCCGAGAGGCCGTCTGTATCTCTTCACACGCGCGACTACCAAGATGCCACCGCCACCAGAAGAGACGCTACCGCATCCGTACGGTGTGGATGTAGAAACCATTCAGCGGTTGATCAGAGCTACGGAATGTCGCAACATGCTTGACTTGATGCAAACACATTTTCTCAGGATCGGCGAGAACATCTCCAATCGGTTCTTGGATTTCGCTGGAATAGGCAAGAGCAAGAACCCAAAGAGACTCAAGCCCCATGAAATCGTGAAATTGGTGCGCATGATGAAGAAGTTTGAAGGCTTTCTCCCTCCAGACGCAAGTTGCCTCTCTCCGTTGGGTGAAGAACTTCTGAAGACCGGAATCCTGAAGCAACTAAGACCTGAGTTCACAGCGGTTTCTCAACGCAAACCATCCACTTATTCGGGGCACCCTTTCATTGTTGAGGCGGCCATAGCGTATGGTGGAGATGTACCGAGCAAGAATGATATATTGGTCTACCGATTTGCGAACAGAATCCCGCTCTTATATGATGAGGCCAGCGACGTATCTGTTCGGGTTATTCGGTCGATTAACTGGCGTAGATATAAAGTCACGCAAGACATGCCTATCGCCATTCTAGTGCACTTATGCAGCACAAAGGTGCCTTACAAGACCGTGGGCAAGGAATTCATCGCCGATAGACCAGAAGTAAAAAACGAGATTCTAAACGGCATCCGCCAAGTAGCCCGCCAGCTAAGAAGGTTCCTAACCAAACGGGAACACGTGGCAAGAGAGAAACGCCGCTTGACCGTCTTCTCCCAATATCTACCCAAGATCGCCAAGTTCTCCACAGAACTCGCTGGAAAGAAAGACGAACCAGATATCGAAATGCTACTACGGAGCGTCAGGAAATATGAAGAAGACTGAAAGCCGGATACAGGAAAGAAGAAAAGAGGTCTTGAAAGACCTAAAGAAACTTGGAGCCCGCCTCTACAAGCAGATGGAAAACGGAAAATTCCCCTCAGTAAAGATGCCTAGCCGATCCACCGACAACATCTACTACAATCCCGAATTGAGACAGTACGTTCTGGGGGATCGAACAACCCGCAGGAGCGCAAGAAACATCCGTCACATCAGACCTTTCACCAAACTGGTCTGGACCGGATTTTTCGCCAGAGAACTCGCAAAGCACCGCAAGACCTCCACGCTCAGAGACGTCTACTACTCAGCCCAAGCCTACGAAGTGCCCTTCAAAGACCAGCCGGAATCAAACAGCATCATAACCGACCTCGAGACGGTCGTCGGATTCGCCAGAGAAGACTTCAACGTCTTCCCTGAAGAACGATCCGCTGTCTTCGGTGACCTAACAATTGAGTACACCGTTCCAGGCTACGAAGGTAGACAACTGAATCTAACTTCCCATCCCGATGGAGTCATGATAGGTCCCGCGTTAACGTCCGCCGAACTTGTGAAAACCGGCGCAAAGATGGTCATCGCAATAGAGAAAGGTGGACTGTTCACCCGATTCGTGGAAGAAAAAGTTCACAAAAAGTTCAACGCGCTACTCATCCTAACTGCTGGTCAGGCTCCACGAGCCACCAGACACTTCATCCAGAGGCTGAACACAGAGTTGAACCTCCCAGTGCACATCTTCACAGATGGCGACCCCTGGGGGATGCACATAGCAATGGTAATCATCTCAGGCTCTGCAAACGCAGCTCATCTAAGAGAGCTGACAACCCCCGATGCAACGTGGAGTGGTGTCTGGGCCACTGACATTGTCGACTACAAACTGCCAAGCGAGTCTTTGACCGATGTCGACATCAAACGACTCCATGAATTAGAGCGGGACCCCCGATACGACGGAACCTTATGGCGGAGAGAGATTGCGAAGTTCCTGAAAATCAAGAAGAAGGCAGAACAAGAGGCATTCAGCAGATATGGTCTGACCTACATCGTTGACGAGTATTTACCGGCAAAATTAAAGGAAGTTGCTTGATCCGAGATAGGTGCGAACTCCCAATTACAGCGTTTCTTCGACAAGTTTTAAAGGAATGTAGGGGAACTAGAATAGACCTTGGAGGGCACGATGTGAGCGAGGCTCCAATTGGATTAACAATCGCTGAGAAGTTTTTCGGGTTACTGATCATCTTACTCGGGGCAATAATTTCGTATGTTACGTATAGTAATCCTCCTGAAGGCGTAGTTTCACAGTTTTCTGGTTTCTTCACCCTCACTGGCTTCGTGTTAATAGCCGTCGGGATCTTCCTAGTGCTATCGAAGTCTGAGTAGATTGGCGCCGCCGGGCGGACTTGAACCGTCGACCAACTGGTTAACAGCCTCAACCTTGATAGAATGGCTACTCAAGTCAGTTGCTCTCCCTAACTGAGCTACGGCGGCTTCACAGCTCCGACAACGTGAATCTGAGACTTTGTGGCAATATTTAAAGTTTAATCGAGCGAAGTCTCTCAGACCAAACGGCCTGCCAACGTACATCCAAAGAAAGCTTAAACAAGAGGAGGAAAGACTACTCTAGTTCTCTGTGGTGGACCTGTGACCAAATCATTCATTCACCCTTACATTCCCAATTCAGTGCCCAAGATCAAAAAGGAGTTGATGAAAGAAATCGGCATTAATAGCATCGATGAACTTTTCACAGATATCCCTGCCAAGTTCAGACTGAAGAAGAGACTTGGCCTCCCATATCCAACTCCGGAACTCAAAGTGCGAAGGTCAATCGAAGGGATCCTATCAAGAAACAGAGCAAACACGGACATGCCAGTGTTCTTGGGAGCCGGTTGCTGGCCACACTATATACCTGCTGCCGTCGAGACCATCCTCGGAAGAACAGAATTCCTCACCTCATACACACCTTACCAACCTGAAGCGTCGCAAGGAACGCTGCAAGCCCTCTTCGAGTATCAGAGTATGATCTGCGAAGTCACCGCTATGGAAGTCGCAAACTGCTCGATGTATGACTGGGCATCTGCCCTTGGTGAAGCCGTTCGCATGGCGGCTCGAGTCACCCATCGAAGTGAAGCGATTATACCGAAGACGACCCATCCCGAGAGAACTGCAACCTTACAGACCTACATAAAGCCTATAGGAGTAGGTCTCAGACCCGTTGACTACAACAGGGAGACCGGACAGCTTAGCATAGAAGACTTAAAGGAAAAGATATCTGCGAAAACGGCCGCCGTGTACATAGAGAATCCGACCTATCTTGGTTTTCTCGAAACACAAGTCAAGGAGATTGCCGACGAAGCTCAAGACCATGAGGCCCTTTTCATCGTCGGAGTGGATCCAACATCACTTGGAGTGCTGCAGCCGCCTGGAGAATATGGGGCTGATATAGTAGTTGGTGAGGGTCAACCACTGGGGAACCCCCTGAATTTCGGCGGTCCACTACTGGGAATCTTTGCCTGTCGGGACGATATGCGGTTGATACGACAGATGCCTGGACGCATAGTAGGCTTAACACAGACGCTTGATGCAGAGAAGAAAGGGTTCTGTATGACGCTTCAGACAAGAGAACAACATATCCGGCGAGAAAAAGCCACGTCTAACATCTGCACGGATGAAGCTCTATCCGCAGTCGCCGCAGCAACATATCTAGCTTTGCTGGGTCCACAAGGTTTGAAGGAGTTGGGAGAGGTCATCATAAGCAAGGCCCACTATGCGATGCGGCTTTTGACAAGAATAGAGGGCGTCAAAACTCCCGTGTTCGAATCCCCCCACTTCAAGGAGTTTACGGTGAATTTTGATAGGACGGGAAAAACCGTCAGTGATATTCACAAACAGCTTTTGCAGCATCAGATTCATGGAGGCAAGGACCTCTCCAGAGAGTTCCCCGAGTTGGGTGAAACCGCGTTATACTGCGTCACAGAAATGCATTCGAAAGAAGACATTGACCAGCTCGTTGACACATTAGAAGAAATCTTGACAGAAGGAGAGAGCTAAAATGTTCAGACAAGCACGCTGGGATGAACCAATCATCTTCGAAATGGGAAAACCTGGGCGACGAGGTCATATCGTGCCCCAAGTTGAAGAAGAAATCAAAGAAGCCGTAGGCAGCGCAGAGACAATTCTGCCGCCGAAGCTTCAGAGGAAAAATGGTCTACGGCTCCCCGAGCTTTCCGAGGTAGAGGTCGTAAGGCATTTCACACGTCTATCCCAGATGAATTACTGTGTTGATCTGGGACTCTATCCTCTTGGAAGCTGTACTATGAAGTACAACCCGAAAATCGACGAATTGCTGGCTGCTTCCGCTTCGATGACAGGTATTCATCCATACCAAGATGAGCGGACTGTCCAAGGAATCCTTGAGATTTTGCACAAGCTTTCTCAATGGCTAGCTGAAATCACGGGGACACATGAAGTGTGCTTGCAGCCTGCTGCAGGGGCACAAGGGGAATTCTTGGGCGCTTTGATGATGCGCGCCTATCATGAGGAAAACGACCAACTGAATGAAAGAACCGAACTTATAGTGCCTGATTCAGCGCATGGAACAAACCCTGCCAGTGGAAGTATGGCCGGCTTCCAGATTGTGGTTGCACCATCTAATGAGAACGGTTGCATTGACCTAGAAGCCTTGAAGACTACGGTTTCAAACCGCACCGCCGGATTGATGCTGACAAACCCCAATACGCTGGGAATCTTCGAGACAGAAATCGAAAAAACCGCAGAGTTAGTTCACGACGCAGGAGGTCTACTCTACTATGACGGGGCTAACCTGAACGCCATCCTTGGAAAGACGCGACCTGGAGACATGGGCTTCGACATCGTACATATCAACATACACAAGACCTTTGGAACCCCCCACGGAGGAGGCGGTCCTGGAGCTGGTCCCATCGGGGTCTCAGAAAAGTTGGAGAAATTCTTACCGATTCCCAGAATCGCCTCTAGCCATGAAGGTTACTATTTAGATTATGATAAGCCTCACAGTGTGGGCAAGATAAGATGCTTCTACGGGAATGCGGCCGTTCTCTTGAAGGCGTTTGCCTATATAATGAGTTTGGGCGCGGAAGGAGTAGAAGAGATCGCTGAGATAGCGGTCTTAAATGCCAATTATATCTTGAAGAAGTTGAGGAAGATCGCCGGTCTTGAGCTTCCGTATGGAGAGGGCCGTCAAAGAAAGCATGAGTGCGTTTTCAGCGCAGAGAAGATGCGCAAGGAATGTGGGGTGCGCGCCCTCAATGTATCGAAGAGAATCTTGGACTATGGCATACACGCGCCGACTACTTACTTTCCTCTCATAGTTGATGAGGCGTTGATGATTGAGCCTACCGAATCTTATGAGAAGGAGGAGCTGGACAGATTCATTGAGACCATGAAGAGAATATCCCATGAAGCATATAATTGCCCCAAAACTGTCTTGGAAGCTCCGCAGAATGCGGCTATTACGCGACTAGATGAGACCAAAGCATCCCACCCTAAAACGATGCGGTTGAGCTGGAAGATGCATTTGAGAAGAACTGGGTCTTCTTGAAGTCTACAACTTATTAGCATGAGTTGTTTCTATCTTCTGAGGATCTCAGCGAGGATAGCAGCAGATGAAAGTTGCCGTGAGATTTTTCACAGTCCTTCGCGAGATAACTGGAAAACGAGAAGTGGAGATAGAAACCCCCAACGCTATCAACATTCAAGATGTATTGAATCACCTTTCGAAGCTGTACGGCTCAAGATTCGTGGACTACGTCTTCGATGAAAAAGGTAGCCCCCGTGGTTATCTCCAGTTTTTGGTAAACGGTCGGAGTGCAACAACGCTACAAGGGTTTGAGACGACGCTGAAAGATGGTGATAGAGTGGCAATCATTCCCCCAGTGGGGGGTGGCTAGAAACCTTCACATGAAAGGCTCTAGCATAGTATTCCAGCCTGATGAGACGCCAACGGCGCACTGCTGCAATAGGATTTAGCAAATCCCTTGAGTTGTCTCAGCTTCCAGATAAGTTGAAAATATGTTTCTAACTCGGACATTCAAGAATCTTCCTAGCAGAGCTTGATTGCTTTTCACGACGACCGGTTTGTAGGCGTAGTTCCTGCCGATCCAGGACCCATCTCTGCCCTCTTCATCTACGAGTATTGTTCCTGTCCAATGCAGCCAACCCTTGTTTCTCTGGAAGGCAATTCCTCTCGACAGCTCTGCTAGCGCCTTACTCCTTCCTTTTACTTCTCTAGAAGCAAGTTGCTTCATCTCCATGGCGGGCGTTCGGGGTCTTGGAAAAAACTTCGAAATATTGACAATGTCAGGTTCCACCTCGTTGATGAGGTCTGTAGTCCGCGCAAAGGCTTCGTCGCTTTCGCCTGGAAAGCCACAAATGACATCAGTAGCGATGGTTATCTCTGGGATCTTCTTTCTAAACGATTGAACGATCCTTTTAAAGGCCTCTACCGAGTAAAGCCGATTCATAAGCCGCAGGACTTCGTTGTCACCGCTTTGAACCGGCAAATGCAAAAACTTGAAAATCTTATCGTGTTTGTACGCGTCGACAAGATCGTCGAGTATCTCCATAGCAATGTTGGGCGTCATCATCCCTACGCGAACCAGAAAGTCGCCTTCAACTTCACAAACCGTCCTCAATAGATGCGCCAGATGTGTTGAGACATCTCGTCCATAGCACGCAGTATCTTGCGAAGTGAGCCATATTTCTTTGACCCCCGAGGTCAGGGCTTGCCTAACTCTCTGCTCGATCTCGCTAGGCTTGTAGCTTCTCAATCGTCCCCGGGCCAAAAGAACGCAACAATAAGAACAGGATCCTAAGCAACCGTAGTTAATCGGGATGATTCCAATGACTTCGTTTGCGGGAACTCGAGGAAGATTCAGATCGGGTGTGGAATCGTTTTCCAACGCGACTACTCTATCCCCTCGAAGTATCCTATCTACTGCTTCCACAACTTTTAAACCTGGGGCTGGTCCTAGCACACCATCAAAATCTATTTCATTCTTCAATCGCTCAAAATTGATGAGAGGCAAACAGCCGGTTACGATCAAACGCTTGCCCTGCGGTACATTCCGAAGGATGTGAAACATACGATCTTCAGTAGGGGTCTTCACGGCACAAGTATTGTAGATCAGCACGTCTGCATCTTGCGACTTGCTGACTATGTCATAGTCGCCCGTTGACAGGCACCCGGACATAACCTCGCCGTCCGCTATGTTGGTTGGACAACCATAGCTCTTGACGAAAACACGCTTAGACGGCTCTTCCAGCGAATCCCTGCTCACTTGTACCGACAACCACAACAGAACAGTAAACTAGCGACCTTCGAAAGTGTCAGGGTTTTAATCCCGCAAGGAAAACATAAAGATTGCGAATTCGGATTGTTTTACATATAGCAGCAAGGCATTAATGGAAAGTTTTATAAAGAATTGGGTATTCGTATTTGAATCATATTTATTTGCTAATATATAGCAATATAACCATTAACGACGTTTATTGGTTCCACATTCAAGTCACTTTGAGGGAGGGATGCAAATGAAACTGATCACACTGTATCTTCCCGAACCATATCTCCGCGCGTTGGACTGGCTGGTGGGTGAGAAATACTATCCGAACAGAGCTGAAGCCATACGAGTAGCTGTCAGGGATCTTCTAAGCGAAGAGGTCTGGGGAAGGAAAGTCAATGAACAAGCCAGCTGAAAGGCCCCTGCAGACTGTGCTATCTGAGACCTCGCAAGAAGAACTGCCCGGAATCGGCCCTCGTCTCATCGCAGTGGTCGGCGTCGGCAACGCTGGGAACGTCACCATCAATCACTTAAAGGATTCGCATACCACAGGAATCAAATACATTGCCATTGACACCGACATTCACCGCCTCGAGGCAACACACGCGACGAAAAGAATGTTGATTGAAAAAGTTGCCGAACGAGGTTTGGGTTCGGGCGAGTCCCCAATCACTAGACTATCAGCTACAATGGCGAAGTCCAGAAAGCAGATTGAAAAAGCCCTCTCAAACATGGATGTGACATTTGTCGCGACCGCTTTAGGGGGAGACACTGAGACCGTCGCAGCCAGTATGGTGGCTGAAACGGCCCGGGCTGAGGGATCAGTTGTGATTGGAGTTGTAGTAATGCCCCTCCATCCTGAAAAGGGGCGAATTAGTCGGGCAGCTCAGGGTGTGGCCGAGCTGCAGGCAAAATGTGACACAATTGTGGTGATCGATAACGAGAAGCTGAGACGTTTAGCGCCAGATCTCCCACTTGATAAGGCTTCTAAGTTTGCGTGCCAAGTGTCAGCTGACGCGATGGACGGCATAATCGATACCATGTTAGATCCGTGTTTAGTTAAGTTGGATTTCGCCCGTTTCCGAGAAATCGTGAAAAGAGGTGGACTCGCTGTTGTCGGGATTGGAGAGTCGGACGCCCCCGATAGAGCGAAGAGAGCAGTTCGCAAAGCCCTCGGAAGTCCCTTATTGGATGCGGACTGTTCAGGCGCCGAAGGAGCGTTGGTTCATATAACCGGAGATGATAAGATGACCCTCGAAGAAGCTAACAGAGTTGGAGAGATGGTGGCCGAAATGATGCATGAGAATGCGCTGGTCAGCTGGGGTGCAAGAGTGAACCCGAGCCTACCCGGTATCTTGCGGGTGACTCTGGTGATGACAGGTGTCCAGTCGCCGCGTTGGTTGGGGGGCTTTGATACGTCCACGCTTGGTCTTTATGACATGGATCCCCAGGAAGAACATGAGAAACCATTGCAGGTTGATTTGGATCTACATCAACTTGAGAACTTCGAATAGCTGAGACCAAGACACCGATTAATACTCAGATTGGTCTACTTCTGTGAGCGTGTTCAGAACCATTTCTTGAGGCTTAACGACTCTCGTTCCAATCTCAGCCGCCAGGGAATTGGTTTCCCGACCGGAACGATTGCGCCTTCTCTTACCGCTTGGACGATTTCTTCAACTTCCGGGTCTGCATCAATCAGAGTATAGGCAAATCCGATCTCAGGAGCGTAGTGCGCGTCGCTTCCAGCAGTCTGCGGAAGGTCAAGTCGACGAGCGAGTTTTCGGTTTAGACAGGTTGAGAGGAGGAAAGGAAAGGCGGAAGCGTTTATTACTTCGATGGCATCAAGACTTGCGTCCACTCGGTTCATTTTCTTGTAGAAGACGCTAGGATGGGCGGCGATCGCTGTACCGCCGGCTTCGCGGATTAGCCGAGTAGTTTCGCGAATGGTCAATCCGGGCGGAATCGACTGAGTCATGTTTAGAGCGAGGACGTGCCCTTCTAGAGTGCTTACTTCGACCCCAGGTATGATGATTAGTTCCTTTTCTTTGCGGAGTCGAAGTGCTCCGTCAATGGTGTCATGGTCGGTTATCGCTACTCCATCTAGACCTCGTTTCTTGGAGTAGAGAACGACTTCTTCGAGAGTGGTCAAAGCATCTGGGGAATAACATGTGTGAACATGGAGGTCGAGTTTCAGTGCCAACCTTTTCACTCTGTTTTGGCCACTCTGGTTTCTTCAAGCATGTCTTCTAGTTCTCGCTCGGTTGCTTCGATCTTTTGGAAAAGGGGTTTGGCCTTGTTTATTTTGTGTCCTGATGGAAGTGGTTCGCCGGTTTTGCTCCACGATTGTTCGTGGACAGTGGTTGGTAGATTCAGGAGGTTCCACAGCTTGTCGGCAGTATGTGGGATGAAAGGCGCGAGCACCATGGCGAGGTTTTTTACGATTTGAAGCGCTACGTAGAGGATAGTGGCGGCTGCTTGTGAGTCGGTTTTGATGGTTTTCCATGGCTCTTTTTTGTTCAGGTAGCGATTTCCTAGACGGCTGAGGCTTATGACGGTGCGTAAGGCCTTTTGCAGATTCAGTGCTTCAAGTTCTTCTGCTGTTCTATTCGTTCTTTTCGCTAGTAATCCTAGGATGCGTCTGTCATATTCATCTAGTTCACCCGGCTTTGGAACTGTACTGTTGAAATGTTTGTTCACAAAGGTTAAGGTGCGATGGATGAAGTTACCTAACGTGTCATTGAGGTCTGCGTTGACCTTTTCCTTGAATATCTTCCATGTGAAGGTCGTGTCCTTTGTTTCAGGTCGTATTGATACGAGTGTGTATCTCCAGTAGTCAGCTGGAAAGAGTTCTAATGCTTCATCAATGGATACACCAATCCGTCGACTTTTGGAAAACGGTTGCCCTTGGAAGAGAAGGAACTCGGTTGAGTTGACGTTCCATGGTAGATTGTAGTTCTCTTTAGTGGCGAGCAGCAGTGCCGGAAGGATGATGGTGTGGAAGGGGATGTTGTCCTTTCCTATGAAATATAGGGTCTTCGCATTTTTGTCGAACCAATATTCCTTCCACGCTTCTTCGTCCAGACTCGTGAAGTGTTGAATCGTGGCAGAGATGTATCCCAAAACCGCTTCAACCCACACATAGATTGTCTTGCCTTCGGCGCCTGGGAATGGTGCGGGAATTCCCCATTCGGTGTCTCTGGTGATTGGTCGGGGTTGCAGACCTTCTTTCAAAAGGTTCAAGCTGAAGTTTCTAGCGTTTTCCGGTAGCCTCTCATTGTTTTCTATGTATTCGCGAAGTGGCTCGGTGAGTTTTGGCAAGTCGAGGTACCAGTGGGTCACTTGCCTTATCTCTGGGGTGGAGTGGCAGATTGCGCAGTAGGGCTCAATTAGATTTGTTGGGTCTAGCAAGCGGCCACAACCATCGGCGCACTGATCTCCACGCGCCTGTTCATAGCCACAATGAGGGCAGGTTCCTTCCACGAATCTGTCAGGAAGGTATCGCTTGCACTTGGGGCAATAAGGCAATTCCGTCTCTTGGGAGAATACATATCCATTTTCGTAGACTTTGAGATAGAAGTTCTGCACGAATTCCTTGTGAATAGGATTCTCAGTCCTAGTGTAGTTGTCAAAGCGTATGCCCCAGTCTTCGAACAGGCTCACAACTTTTTGATGGTTCTGATCGGTGAGCGCTTGAGGCGTGATGCCTAGCCGTAAGGCTTCAACTTCGATGGGAGTTCCGTGTTCATCAGACCCGGTAACGTAGAGAACTTCGTCTCCTCTCAGTCGATGAAACCGAGCTACGATGTCCGCTGGGAGAATGGAACTCACCATGGTTCCTAGGTGTGGTAGGACTTGAATGTAAGGCCATGCAGAAGTAACCAAAACCTTGGCGAGTGTAACACACCTCCGACTTCATTTTATATGATTATAATCCTCTCTATAACTCTGATACTTAAGCACAGCGACTTTGAAGCTTTCCACTTCGTGAGCACCATCAATGATTCTAGAGATATGGATAAGCATCCTTTCTACCCAAGTAAAGAAAAAGGGGTCACTCTGGGAGTGAAAATTGGCCTGGAACCACTGCTAGGCTTTCGTTCTTGATGACCCAATAGTATACATGGGTCTGCGTGTCGAGAGGAATATCACTGCTGCAATTATGATGGTGCAAACTACGATCACGGCTATTAAGATCGTCATCCACCTGTCGATATCCTTGATCATCATTGGTAAATGCGTGCTCACGACGTTCACAGAGGGAGAACGAGCGAAATCCGGCATGAATGGCTCATCGAATTCTACAGTCCACACTTCTATGTGAATTTGGTCACTCCAAAGCAGCCGCCCATCGGTTGGTATATCAAAGCGAATTTCTCTGTCTCTTGACTCGCCACCTGAGAGCGCTGGAGGGTCTATCTCAATCGTCTCGTTTCCCACCCAATCATCAGCGTGATAAGCGTGCCACGGATACCAAATCTTCACATCGTCGATCGTTATCGCTTGCTCTAAGCCGTTCTTGATCGTTATGTGCAATGTCCCAGAGTCACCGGCATTGTACTGGGTCTTGTCTGTCCATGCATAGACTTCTACGGTCCCGTTTTCTGCAGATACAGATTGTATGCACATTACTGCCACGAAAGTGATCACCAGTGAGGTTGCCACGATTTTCCTTCTCAAGATATTCACCAGCCACAATTCTAATTCCAGTCCATTTTTAAGATTTACCACAAGAAACTGGGTTATCTGCGAGTTGAACAAAGCTATTAACGTTAATAGAGCAAAATAGTCCGCGGAGGACCGCCTTTGGCATGACAAAAGAGAAAAAAGCCACATTTGCTCGGTTGGTCGTTTTCGACGTTGAGGGAATTTTGCTGCCGAAAAGACGCTACTTACTCTTTGAGGTGGCCAGAAAGCTGAGCCTTCTGAGTTTCCTACAGATCAGTTTTCATGGTTTTCTCTACGAGATAGGGCTGTCGCCACTCGGATTGGCGCTCAGAAGAATCTTCAGAGTCTTCCGCGGGCTTATGGTTGACGACCTCTTCGAAGTCTATAAGAGAATTCCGTTGATGCTCGGAGTCGAAGAGGTCTTCAAAGAGCTAAGTGGGCTCGGCTACAAAACTGCATTGATAAGCTCAGGTCTCCCAGCAGTCATTGTCGAGAATCTGGCCACACGATTGAAAGCAGACTATGCTTTCGGCTTGAAGCTTCAGGTCAGCAATGGTCACCTAACAGGTGAAATCGAGGGAGATGTCCTGAAGCCGAAGGGAAAAGCCCTCGTTTTGAAAGCAATCCTAGAGAAAGAGGGAATATCCCCCAACGATTGTGTTGTAGTGGCCGATGATCGAAACAATCTGCCCATGTTTCCTCTCTGCGGAGTAAGCATCGGGTACAACCCTGATTTCATCTTAAGCTACAAATCGGATTTCGTAGTCAGTGGGGACTTGACGAACATCCTACCAGTTATTAGGGAGAATGTAGTAAAGGCTCCAACTCTTCCCTCTTCACGAGACCTCATTCGCGAGACGATTCATATAGGGAGCTTCTTGGTGCCTATTGTGTGTCAATACTCTTTCAATCCGTATTGGATGCTTTGGCTGATTTTCGCTGTGACCATATTGTATGCCGGATCTGAACTCGCTAGGCTCGAAGGAAAGAATCTTCCAATTTTCTCATCAATTACGTGGAGAGCGACGACCAAAACAGAGCTTTACGAGTTTGCCACAGCCCCCATACTCTTCGCTTCAGGCATAATGCTTTCACTTGTTCTCTTTCCTCCGCCGATCAGTTACACATCCATCGCGATACTGACTCTAGGTGACGGTTTCGCTACTATATTCGGCAAAATCTTCGGAAGAACCCAGTTTCCCTTCAACAAAGGCAGAACGCTAGAAGGATCGATTTGCGGCTTCGCATTCGCCTTCGTAGGCGCTACGCTCTTTGTGAATCCCTTGAAAGCTTTCATCGGTGCTCTCGTCGGAATGATTGTGGAATCCCTCCCACTGCCGCTTAGCGACAACATAATGGTCCCTTTGATATCGGGAATGGCGCTCTTGGCTCTTCCTTAATACGCGTTCGAGGCAGCTCTCAGGGACTCCGTGCAAAGACAAAGTTAAAAGACGACAGCCCACTATGAAACTAGCGACCTAGATTTGATTGTTGGCAACGACGGCATTTTCGGGAGTCTTCAGTTTGATGCACTCGGAAAAGATTGAGTATAGACCTGCTCCTGTTCGAGAAGTGCTCACCGAGATGAAGGATTTATCAGAGATAATGATTGATCTGGCCTATTCTGCCGCGCTTTTCCACAGCCGCGAGCTTGCTGAAGAAGTCTTGGAGCTTGAGAAGCGTGTCGACTACCTAGCGTACATGCTGGATATGAACGCTATGCTTGCAGCGAGAGACGCGGAAGATGCTGAGTCACTCATCGGAGTTACTAAGGTAGCCGCAGCTACTGACAAGATTTCAGATGCTGCTGCCGATATTGCAGCCATCGTACTTCAGGAGATAGGGGTACACCCCATTGTTCGCGAGGCCTTTCAGAAAGTGGAAGAGCAATTGGCACGAGTAAGAGTCGAGGCAGAATCAGTCTTCGTCAAGAGAACACTGAGAGAGCTGGAACTTGCGGCCCGGATTGGAGTTGACATTATTGCGATTCGCCGTGGCAGAGAGTGGGTCATTGATCCTGACGAAGAGGAGAAGATACTTGAGGAAGATGTTCTTATCGCCAGAGGACCACCCGTCGGGATCGACGACGTCAAGAAACTAGCCAAGGGAACTAGCAAGGAGCTGGACTAGGAGGCGCTAGAGTCTGAGCCTGATCAAAAGGCGTTTTGTGAAAATCGCGAATAGACTCGCTGCGTTGAAGGACACTTCTGAGCTTATGATCGACCTTTCATACTCCTCCCTTCTTCTGAACAGTCGGGAATTGGCTGAAGAGGTACAGACTCTTGAGGATCATATGGACAAGCTACATACAGAATTCGAACTCCTGGTTCTATCCAGCGGCTTCAAGCCGGAACAGTCCAAGGATTTTCTCGGTTTAATACGGCTGGGAGTAGTTACAGAAGAAATTGCTGACGCCGCAGCGGAAATCGCTGATGTTGTCCTAAGAAGATTGGAGCCGCACCCGGTTCTGAAACTGGTGATACAAGAGGCCGAGGAAACTGTGACAAGGGTACGAGTTCCGCGGAATTCTCCTCTGGTTGGGAAAAAACTACGGGACGCAGAGATTCCAGAAGAAACAGGCATGTGGGTGCTTGTGGTTCGGAGAAGAAATAGATGGCTGCGCCCTCGTCCGGAGACGGTGATCAAAGCAGGGGACATCTTGATTGCGTCAGGCTACGCGGAAGGCGGAGCCGATTTTCGAGAGATGGTCTGTGGTGCCCAAGCACCAACCACCAAGACCTCTGAAGCTGAGAGCTGCTAGACTATCGCTGTCAACGCTATGAGAAGTGAGATCGTCGTTACACCGTCTGCCAATGAGCTCTCGATAGGAATCACAAAATTGTCTGGGTCCCAACCTCTTCGGTAGGTGGAGATCGCGACGGCGTATGAGACTAAGACCATAGTGAAGGCGGCCAAGGCATTTGTGACTAGAAGTTGTGTGGCATATTTCAGCAAGTCACCAAATGTGAATATCCCACTTACGGAAGAGGATATGACAAAGTAGAGTGCAAACATCACTATCGATGCTACCCACGCCCCCCCGATCTCATTCAGATGTTGTCTAATGGAAGAGAATGACGGTCTTATCATTCCCAGAGCCAGCTTGGTGGTGGCAGTGGAGCCTACGATAGAACCCAAGCCACCGATGGTAGTGATCAAGGCAGGATAGACGATGTATATCTGTGGCCTATCACCTGTAATCCCGCTGATTTCCTGGAGAAAAGCACCGGTAACGTTTACAATCACAGTCACAAACATTAAGGTAAGAATAAATTCCCTAATTATTTTGGTAAACACTTTCTCTCTGAGGTTTCTAGCGAAAATGTAGAGCACAAGGGAAAGGAATGCAAGATCCACGATTCCAATCACGTAGAGTCCGAAGGAGTCCAACGTGAAGAATAGGTACAGGCTTGAGATGTAGCATGCGGTGTTAATTATGTCAGCTATTGTGGATATTATTGGGTACGCAACGATATCAGGGTCCAATCCACGTCTGAAAGAAAAGACAGAAACCGCCATTGTTATCGGAGACATGAAGATGACTGATAGAGCCATGGTCGCAATGACAACCGCGAGTAACTTGATAAAGTCGATGGGTGTTGCTTTCCAAAGGAACACACCGAAGATCGAAGTCCCAGCACCGATTGCAACGGCGCTCATCAACGCCAACGTGATGACCGCACGTATCAAGATGTGAAAATACCTCGTGTTCTTCGTATACTGGGCTTTGACCGTGCCAAGGTGTAGACTAGTGCCAAGGTGACCACTAAAGAGCCCGCCTATAGCCCCTCTGACACTGAGAATGCCCGGGAAGAGAATGAGCACCCAAGGGACCTCCTCGATTGAAAACGCGTTGAAGTATAGAAGGAGCAGTGTTCCGGTTAGTAGTCCGCCTACGCTAAATGAAAAGGACATCAGGGACTGAGATATGCTCTCGGCTAATCCAGTAGCCGTTGTAGGCTTCGCTGCAACAGTCTCCGTCATCGTCATCACTTCCATCCATCCAGCTCGGCCTCCATTCTGTGAATAGCACGTTCTCGTCGTGGACTAGGAGCCCATGAATAGTCACACCAGCCCATTGATCCATATCTGGATCGGCAAATCCCCTTGAAAGTGACACAGCTCGCCTTAGCCCCTTGAATCCAACGTTGACACGATCCTTTCTTAAAGGCTTTTCTCAAACTCAGCGAATCCAAAACAAGGAAGAACCGGCGCGTCTGCCCATGCCTCAAAGAGCTCAAAGCAGCGTGAATTCAGAACCTGAACCAGTAGAATTACGCAGGAACACACAGCCTCCAGCCGAATGTCACTAGCACGCGCTTCAGTAGCCTAGAGCTTTCGAGGTCCCTCTCTGGGCGCAACGCCTTTACAATGAATCTGCGAGCTCGATGACCTTGTCTTTGATTTTTTCGAAGACCTCTTCGGCACGTCTGCGTGGCAGAAAATAAGGATCATCAACATTCCAGACGACTATCTTGCCCTCGCATTCGTGGCATCTGTGTAGGATAGCTTCTTTGTGTTGGGGTTCCATAGCTACTATGAGGTCATACTCATTGAGTCTCTTGCTTTCCAAGCCTTCAGGGTTTTTTTTGAGGAATTGCTGAGCATTCTCTCGCGTCAGATATCTCTTTGCAGCCGCTGAGACTGGGATCCCGGGGTGCAACCCGGCGGAGTCTGCTTCAACTTGGGGGTTGAGTTTCTTCAATAGGGCCTCAGCGACTGGGCTTCGATAGGCATTGCCTGCACAGACGAATAGAACTTTCATGCGTTCCTAATCGAGGTAGATACTATTAAAAGAACCTGACGAGTAGCACAATCGAATGCTGGGGCTGTTTGGGCTTCGGGCGCTAACCCGTCGCGACTGTCTCATGTAGAGGGTTTTTCGCGACAAAGTTTTCAAGTCTTCCGATCTTTTCGATCTCCATGGTGATTCTGTCACCCGGTTTCAGAAACTTCGGTTCAGGCTTCATGAAAAATCCGACTCCGGACGGTGTACCTGTTGCAATTATGTCGCCGGCTTCCAATGTCATGGCCCGGCTCAGGTGGTGGACGACCTCGTAGACGTCAAAAACCATGTTTCTTGTGGAGGAATCTTGTCTTAGCTCGCCGTTTATCCACGTTCTCATTTTCAAGTTGCGAGGATCTGGGATCTGGTTGGTGGTGGTGATGCAGGGGCCTATTGGAGCAAAGGTGTCGAAGCTCTTGCCGCGCGTCCACTGTCTGTCTTTGAATTGGATGTCCCTAGCCGAAACGTCGTTCAGAATTGTGTAGCCGAAAATGTGCTGCTTTGCCGCGTCCACAGGTATGGATTTGGCGCGCTTCCCGATCACAATCGCCAGTTCGACCTCATAGTCCAGTTTACTCACAAAATCAGGCTTGACGATCGGCTCGTTCGGACCGACTATGGCGGTACGGGGCTTCATGAAGATAATGGGCTCATCTGGAATGGCGGCGTGCGCCTCGGCTGCATGATCGTGGAAGTTCAGTCCTAGACAGATGATTTTCGTAGGATTCATAATAGGGGTGAGAATCTGAACCTCTTCGATTCTGTGGGTTGCTGCTTTCTTCAGGTTTTCACTCACGTTTTTGAGGCAATCTTCAACTCTGTCTAATGGTTCTGGAACGCGCGCGACAAGTTCTTCAAGGCGATTTGGGATTCCGCATTGCATAGAATGAGAAAGGTTCGTCAAAGAAATGATCTGAGCGTGTTTGAGGACGCCGTAGTGTTCCTTCGCACCGACTCGGAAGCGGAGCAATCTCATCTATCACACCTCACAGGCGTTCTACGTGGAGTGACAGAAAGTAAGTTAAGCTTTCTCACTAATCTACATGGAGAGGTGATCTATCGTGACATGCTATTTCAGGCATATTCTACACCTATTCGAGAAAGCGGGAATAGAGGTTACCAAGGAGACCAGACAAGAGATTGACAAGATGATTCACAACATTGTCGGTGTTGAGTACAAGAATTGTCCGGCTACTTGGAGAAAAGTGAAGCAGAGAATAACAGAGGATGAAAACACTTTTGTTTCAGACCTGAAGCAAGCCGTGACCAAATAGCCGGTGGGCTAGCGAAATCACCTTTTCTGAATGCGCACGCGTAGTGGTCAAGCTAAATATACCGCAAGGAGTCATAAAGGAAGTGGTGGCGAAAATGGTTGTTTCCATACGATGGCTTGGTCACGCCAGTTTTCAATTCGAAAGCCAAGGTAAGATCATATATATCGACTTGGTGGAGTCCAGCAAGCCAGACAAGAAAGCAGATCTGATATTGGTCACGCATTCCCACACCGACCACTGTGATCCGGTCAAGATCCAAGAAACTCGCATGAAGGACACTGTAGTAATCGCTCCCGAAGACTGTGTTTCGAAAATCGGTGGAAGTGTTAAATCCCTCAAGCCGGGAGAGGAGATAACGGTTGACGGCATACATGTGAAGGCTGTCAAGGCATACAATTACAGGCGTTTTAGATCCCCTGGACAACCCTATCATCCCCAGGGTTTAGGCGTCGGCTACTTGATCTCGGTTCAAGGCAAGACGATTTATCACGCGGGAGATACCGACTTCATTCCCCAAATGCGCGAGCTGGGACCAGTGAATGTGGCCTTGCTTCCAAGCGGAGGCACGTACACGATGGACAACACCGAAGCTGCCTCAGCCGCACTGGCTATCAACCCGGAAGTTGTAATCCCGATGCACCGATGGGACACCGCCCCTGAAGGGTTCAAAAAGAAGGTCGAAGCCGATTCGAACATCAAAGTTGTAATGCTAAAAGAAGCAGAAGCTTATGAAGTGGCTTAGATACTAGCCAAAGCACATCGGAGCAATCACGCTCAGTAGCATTAACGTCCTGCAGTCTCCGAACGACTTCTCCATTAAGTAGTTGTCTTCAGAATGAAAAAGCTATGTCTGCCGCAATTGAATGTGCCATTTACAACTGCTGCGCCCGTCAGGCCTAGATACCTATAAGACAGAAAGTGCGAGGCAATTTATGCGAACGCCCATGGAAGAGGATCTGAGGATAAGAACCAGCAAATACATGAGCTATCTTCTCAGACATAATCCTGAAAACTTGAAGATGAACAGGCACGGTTTTGTTGATATCAACGAGCTTCTGAAGAAACTTCGAAAGCGCTTCCCAGTCGACAAAGAGCTCCTCCTTAACATAGCTGCAGAAAGCGAAAGAAAGCGTTTTGAGATCGTGGGAGGCGAGATTAGAGCATTATACGGTCATACAATTCCTGTAGAGCTCGAATTCGAAGATGACGAAGACATTAAGGTGCTTTATCATGGAACCACTCCGGAAGTGGCTTCTGAAATTCTTGATGTCGGTCTTAAGTCGATGAAGAGACAGTGGGTTCACCTATCTCCGACCATCGAATTGGCGATTAAAGTGGGAATGAGGAGAACCCGAAATCCAATTGTCTTGGAGGTAAATGCTGACGCAGCCAGAAAGGATGGTATGCGATTCTACAAAGCGACTGACAAAGTCTACGTGTGCAACGCCGTGCCCCCTCGCTACCTAAAAAAGGTCACATCGACAAATCGCTCGCCTAAGCGTTCCAGTTAGGCTTGGAAGCACGTTAACTTCTTTAGCAACGGCAGCGAGTCTTTCACGATCCAGATGTTCAAAGAAGTGGAAGCCGCCTATACGCGCCTAAGAGACATCGCCACTGCTACTCCCGTCATGACGTCGTCAACCCTCAATCGACTTATGAAATGCGAGGTTTTCCTGAAATGCGAGAATTTTCAGAGAACGGGCTCCTTCAAATTTCGTGGAGCACTCAACGCCTTGCGACTACTGTCTTCGGAACAGAAGGAGAAAGGAGTGATAACTCATTCTTCTGGAAACCATGCCCAAGCCCTTGCGTTGGCGGGTCGAGTTCTAGGCGTCAAGGTGACCATTGTCATGCCTACGAACGCTTCCTCAGTCAAAGTAGCTGCAACGCGGAATTATGGCGCTGAAATAGTGTTTTGCGGGCCGCACCCGACCGATAGGGAGAAGGCGGTTTTACCACTCATCGAAAGGTTTGGGCATACTCTTGTTCACCCCTCTAACGATCTGGAGATCATCGCGGGCGCTGGAACTGCTGCTTACGAATTTATCAAGGAAGTGGGTGAACTCGACTACATTTTTTGCCCTGTAGGTGGTGGCGGACTGATAAGTGGCACCGCGATTGCGACCAAGGACTTGATTCCATCGGCCAAAGTCGTTGGGGTTGAGCCAATCAACGCCGATGACGCCTATCAATCATTGAAGGCAGGAAGAATCATCCCAGCGGGTGATCCGAAGACAATCGCAGATGGATTGCGAACTTCTCTTGGAAGCAACACCTTCAAGATCATCCAGCAGAACGTAGACCAGATCATAACCGTTACAGAAGAAGAGATCGTTGACGCTATGGAGTTCCTTTGGGCAAGAATGAAACTGGTTGTTGAACCGTCTGGGGCAGTTGCGCTTGCTGGGCTATTGTCAAGACAGAGCGATCTGAGCGATGAAAGGGTTGGAATAATAGTCAGTGGCGGAAACATTGATTTGACCGATTTCTTTGCTAGGATTCGAGAAGGGATAAAACCCTCGAAGTAGGATTCTTGCATGTGTTTGGTTCGCTACGTTTCAAGCGTTCGTAGTTTTCCTGACAACCTAGCAAAGACAAACCACTTAAGTTGTTGAAGTCTAGAAGTCGCTTGGAGCTTCTCTGGTGACTAGAAGTGGCGAAATCATCTGATGTTCGAAAATATGAACTCAGCGACAGAGAGCAGTGCCGCAGTTTGTGGAGGGAACTAACGGAATGGCATCGTGAGATCTACGAAGATCCAACTATAGGTGGAGAGCATCCGGAAGACCGTTTTGACGAGCATTTGGCAAAGGTTGGGTCTGAGAGACTTTGGGTTGCTACCTACGACTCTCAAGTCGTTGGACTCATTGGGTTGATTGTTGAAGAGGAAGAAGCTGAGATAGAACCAATCATAGTCAGCGAATCCTATCGTCGCAGAGGATTGGGAGAGAAATTACTGCAGAAAGCGGTCTCTGAAGCCAAGAAGATGGGGATACGATTTCTCTGCGTGAAGCCTGTGTCGCGTAACTTCGAAGCAATAAACTTTCTCTATAAGCAAGGGTTCAAAAGCCTCGGGCAAATCGAACTATGTATGGATTTCGTCGACTATGCTTGGAAGCCCGGCCCTGTGATTCATGCATCCAGGTTTAATCTCTGAGAATGCCCTCAATGGATTGCGCTCTATAGCGCCCAGCAAGCGCGCCGGAAAAGAGAAGAGTGTAGCAGTCAATGGTGGTCTCTAAGCAACGTTTAATACTTGTAGTGGTTACTGAAAAGGAGAAGATTATGTGCCACAAATAGGTGTGATTGTTGTTTTGCAGCCAATCATCACGTGTCTAGGAGGATATGCCAACAACGAAAATTGAAACTGGAGACAGGATGAAAATTCCATCAGATGGCAGGTTTCATCCGGAAGCGGGACACTCTGGCGAAGTCGTGTGGATAAGTGAAGACGGAAAGACTCTAGCGATACAATGTGAAAGGCGCCACAACGGCAAAACAGCTGTTTTCTTGGTGAAAATCGCTTCCAAGGAATGAGCTATACGAATTTTTTGAGCGCGCGCGCATGAAGCGATTGTGGGCGCGTCAGTTTCGTTGTCCACGTGCGCTAAGTAAGCAACAGAACACCTATGAAGATGAGGAGCCCTGCCGCTGCAGTTTTTAGCGTTACCTTTTCGCCAAGAAAAAGCGCGGAGAGGACTAACACGAACAGGACACTTGCTCTGTCTAGTGGCGCCACTTTGGAAGCGTCAGCGAGTTTCAAAGCGGCGAAGTAGAAGAGCCAGGATAAAGCCCCGGCAACACCTGAAAGCATCACGAACCCCATGTCTTTGCTGGTGAGCTGTGTCAGTTGATGACCCTTTCCGAGGGATATGGCGAGAATGACTACGATCACCATCATCACGATTGCTCGGACGGCAGTTGCTACAGTTGAATCGACGCCCTGCAGACCGATCTTGGCAAAAATCGCGACAAGCGCCGCAAAGACGGCTGACAGTAGAGCCAGAACAAACCATTCCATATCAAATCACCTGTAATCTCAAATGTAAGTCAGATCTAGTCTATTATCTTTAGCGTGGACTCAGACGCCCTGCGGCCAACTTGAAATGATCGTAACGAAAGAGCAGTTGGCATCAAACGGTTTATATCACTTCAACCTCTTTTCGCTGGTTATTGAGATTGAGGAGTGTCCAATGAACTCTGGATCATTTGACAATGTCAAGAACCAGATCGGGTTTTGCGGAATCTGGTGTGGCAGCTGTGTGTAGGTAATGGCACCTTACAGACACTAACGGAGAAGTATGAAGAGATCGTCACAAATTACGGTCTGGAAGAGTGGGCCCCGAAAGACTTCGATTTCAAGGAATTCAAGAAAGGGCTCACGTCAATACAAGCGATATCCCCCTGTCAAGGATGTTTGAAGGGTGATGGGCGGTCCAACTGTGAAATGAGAATCTGTGCCTTGAACAAGGACGTGGCCGACTGTAACGAATGCGGCCAGATGAATGTCTGCAAGAATCATGAAACGCTTCAAAAGATGCGAACAGGCGCACTTCGCGCAGGTCTGTTTGTCAAAACGGGGAACGTTGATCGCGAAGAACTTGTCCAGAGATGGATTGGCGAGCTGAAAAACAAATGGCCGCATCGTCTCTTGTTTTCTTGCGACACGAAAAATGAAAAGGAATGAAGCCGAGCGGCCACATGTAGAATGGCTTGGCAGATGAGGACACATAAGTATAAATAGGTCACCCTATCAACTGGTAAGACACGCGAGAATTAGAATTCGTGGAGAATGCTAGTTTTTCGTTGAAATGATACGGAGGTGTAGTTCGAGTGTCGTATAGGGAAAGCCGAGAGATGCATAAAGCAGTCTGTGCCGATTGCGGCGAGGAATGTGAAGTTCCTTTTAAGCCGGACCCGGATAGGCCAGTCTACTGTCGCGAATGTTATCGGAAGCGCAGACCAGCAAGGAGACCTAGAAGGTACTAAGCGCGTCAAGCGTCTACATCTGCTTTAGGCGCTAAGTCTCTGTCAAGCTTTTTAGATTATCCATTCTTTCTTAGTTAATGGGCTTGAGTTTTTGTGCGTCAGTGTTACGTATAGTCGTTTGTCAGATTGAAGCGCCGAGAAGCGACGGGAGCGATGGCCCCGATTCTTATTCACAGTCTTCTTCATATTTCCCTGCGAATTCTGCGTAGGCCTTCTTTGCCATCTGGACGCCGACGTCTTCTCAATACGCATAGGTTCTACAAGGTGATGGTTTCATTTTTCTCTGGAATGTATACGTCAGTCATTCCCGAAATTTTCTTGGAAAGGAGTTGTGCTTGCTCCATTTCCCCATGGACGAGAAAAGTCCTATCAGGCTCGAGCTTGCTTACGAGTTCAATGAGTTCCTCTTGATCCGCGTGACCGGAAAGCTCGATTTGCTCTACTTCTGCGTGGACTGGGATTATGTTCCCATTCTCGACGAGTTCGCCCTTTTCTTTGGCGATTTCCAGGGGGCTTTCGGGAGGAAGATACCCGGAATTGATGATGACCGCGTTGTCTTCGTTGGCCGCCCATTGATTCAGCAGGTGAAGGCTGGCTCCTGCGTGGCCGAATCCCGAGGTGCAAATGACGATAGCTGGCTCCTTAATTTGGCTAGTTCGGCGAAGGTGCTTCACGTGGCGGTAGTTGAAGGGGTGTTCTTGTTGTTGGATTTCTTGGGTGAAGAACTGTTTGTGGCTGTTGAAGTGGCCTGTGATTTGGTGTGCCAACCGGGATATTGTGTAGACATTGTAGTTCGGTAGGACGCCGCGTTCCATGGCTTGGTCGATTCGTTTAGCCATCTCTTGAGTGCGGTGGAAGGCGAATGCGGGGATCAGAATGTTCCCTTTTCGCTCAATTGCGTCAAGAATGTGCGTGAAGAGCTGGTCGATTAATCTGCTTCGGTGAGGTCTCGTTGTGCCTCCGTAAGTTGACTCAACAATCAGCGCATCAGGGTTTTTCGGCAGGTTCTCAGGTGTGCTTCCTTTCAAGATTTCGGTGTCGTGCAGGCAGAAATCACCAGTGTACAGAATCTGCTTTCCTTCCGCTTGGATGCCGGTCATTTTGGCCCCAGCAACGTGTCCAGCGGAATGCAGTGTGATTGACATTCCCGGTAGGGCAACAGAATCGCGGACCCACCAGGAATTTCTGATGTTGTCTGCATCCCGGTTGGTGTAGGGGAAGTGATTTCCATTCATGTGCTGAATTCGTATCATATCTCGTAGAAGATCTGCCGTGACGTCCCGGGTTATCTGGGATCCAACGATCACGGGATTCCCGTGTGATAGGCTTAGAAGATTTCCGGAGTGATCTAGGTGCGCGTGGCTGATGATGACGACGTCAAACTCTGTGGGAAAGCCGTTGGAGTTTTTTTCTCCGACTTTGATTCCATAGTCTAATGCGACTTTGGCATCGTCCGTTTCGACGCTGATGCACGAGCCACCGACCTCTCGGACTCCTCCAAGGAAATTGATTTTCATAGATTTACCTCCTGTGTTTTAAACGTCAATTCTTCGTGAAAATCGGATGTTTCTATTCGTGTTCCGACTTGAAGACGGTCACAGTTGAAAAAACTGTTTATCGACCTGTACGTTTGTTTCATGGCAGCATGAGCCGCTATATTAAGTTATTGGTTGCAGGATCAGTTTCCTACGAGAATCCAGCTATGTGCTCATATAGCATGGAAGGCGTTCTCAGATTCAGCGCCGCCCGTTTGTGTTCCTTCACCGATTCTTGAGCAGGTTTTTGGCTTCATCTTGCCATTTCTTCAACGTTTTCTCTGAATGAGGGATTTTCCCGGCGAGGAGTTCGATGTCGGCAACGGCCAAGTCCTGGGCATCTAAGATACCTGCGCTCTTCAGTTCTTCTTCGGCGGTTTTTCCGATGCCTTTGATCTCATGCACGGGGATCGATGTTCTGAAGTATTCTTTGAGAGTTTGAACGTTCTCCACGTGCGCCGTCTTCCTACGCCTGTCGACAGGGATCTTCGTCTTCTCGACCTCATGAAGGAGTAACCCGGCCTGTCGAATCTCTTCTCGGCTGAAGCCCCGCCCTTCGCGTACCCGGAACTTTCGCGTTGGAGCATGCACAATGGGCTTGATGTCTTCTTCCATCACTCACACGACTCTGTTATTAGTCGCTATCGTATTTAATCTATGTGAGGAAAAAGTAAAGAAGCGATCGCTACTGTTTACCTAGCTGATACTATGTGGTGCTGACGGAGGAAAGTGGCGATGGGTCGGAAAGAACGCTGTCCCCAATGCGGTAGCAAGAAGATACGAGTTAGCGACGAGGGCAAGCAGTGTCGAGTATGTGGACATCAATGGACAGGGAGAGTCCACCGAAAAGCCTCCAAAAAGGAGAAAGTACGATTCTAGCTTCACGAATTATCGCGCGCGCATCCCATGGGATTCTCAGTCTTGTGCGCTTCAAACTAACGCCCCTTTTGAGTACTCATTCAAACACGCGCAGTTAATAGTTGCTGTCAGAACCCGCGCGCGAAGGCGTGGATTTCTAGATTTTTGTTCTCATTCCGTCATAAGCGAATTTTAGATTGTATTCGTCTCCCAGTCGCTTGTATTCATCGTAGGTTTTTCCCCATTCCTCTTCGATGTGGGTTACGAGCGTTTCCTTTGCGTTCAGTTCCTTCGCAAGCTCTTGTAATTCTTTGGGTGAGAACAATTCCACTCTAAGTGGATTGTTCGGAGGGATGGTTATTCCTTCCTTCAGTGGGCCTTCAAGATGGAAGGAGCCGATTATCAACAAGTCCAGATTCTTTAATTTCGAGTTTTGCGGGAAGGGTTTCACGTCACACGGCGCGTAGACAACTCTCTTGTGATTTTCTTGGAGGAGGAATACTGTGGAGATATTGTAGGTTGTCTGAACCTCGAACGGTGTGATCATGAAGCTTCCAATCTTGGAGGGGGTTCCATTCGCCAGTTCTATGGTTTCAATCAAGCCCGACTTCTCGTAGTATCTGAAGAAGGACCCACCTCTGTACCCCATGGATTTTAGGTCTTTCATGACTTTGTCTAGGGCGCATACCTTGACTTTCTTCCTGGGATCATTTCCTCTCACGAACATATCGAGCCAGAATTTGTACATTCTCTCTACTATCCTCATGCCAAACGTATGGTCTGGATGCCAATGCGTATAGAAAAGGTAGTCCACTGTCTTGATTGTCTCCCGATCCAACTGAGAAGCGATCTCCTCTGGAGTGTCAAAAAGAAGATTGATATCTTCAACGAACAAGGAAGACCCAGAACGTGCATATGGAATACCCTTTACCCTCGCCTCCGTGCAAACTCTACACTCACAACCCGGTCTGGGAATAGTTGTTGATCCACCAGAACCCAAGACGACTAATTCCATATCCTTACCGTTCGGGTCCAACAATCTTAAGAATTGCGACCCACCATTCACGCGCACAGCGGTTCGATAGAGTTCAGCATCATTGATGTTACATCAAGCTACGCACGCGAAAAATGAACTCTCTTCGAGTCTTAATCAGGTGCTTTTGGCTTACTCAGAAATCCGTTTCACATGGACCGCTTTCGGTCCTTTGTAGGTCTTTATGACCTCGAACTCCACTTTTTCTCCTTCTTTGAGACTACTTGTGCCTTCGATGTCCGAGTTATGCACGAAGATGTCATCGCTCTCGTCTTCCGGAGTGATGAACCCGTAGCCTCGGTAAGTGAGCCATTTTTTCACCGTTCCTTTCGTCAGATCGTTCACCTCGCTTGCGTGCTTTCTATGCATCAGTGGGTCTGGCTGCTGGACTATTATAGATTACTCTCATTGTTTGTACGCTCTTCTAACCATCCTTGAACATTGTTCGATACCGCAAAACTAAGCCAAATCCACCAAAGCTTGCTATATGTCGTCTAGATGGGAGTTCTGGTTTTCCGTTGGCACGACTGTACGGGTTCACGGCTTCTTGCGATAGACGGCTATCCACGGGCTACCGAAAACCTTCTTCTCTTGTTTTGTGGTTCGTCGGTAATCCTTCTTGCTTTCGGTGAACCTCATGAGGGGATCCAGTAAGGAATCTGGTCGGTGCGATAAAGTGTCAAGTCTGTTGGAGAGGTAGGTGGTCACAGTGTATCGTCGTTTGTCGCCGAAGACTCCGAATCTTGCGACAAGTCTCGTCCAGTCTTCAGGATATAGGGCTTTGAATACTTCGATGAAGTCGAGCACGGTGAATGCCTCTTTAGGAAGTGCTCTGATGGTCTTCTCCATCTTTACATCTTCAACGAGTGGCTTTGAGCCCACCGATCGTCGCTCCTTTCACGTCATAGACTCACGTGCGTCATTTCCCGCGATACAGCTTAGCAGCAGAGTACATTATCCATATTACAGCAGCAACTGTGGATATGGTCTCTGGCACCGCCACACCGGCACTGTAGATCTTCGCGCCATACAATGCCCACGAAAGGCTCCCGACTAAAAACGCGGCCACTGCCAAGTAGGACTTGGTTTCTGCAGCGTATACCAAAGAGGCGAAGCCCAATGATGCGAAGAATAGGATGGATACAACAGTGTGAAGAGGCCCGTAAACCTCGTCGTACGTTGCTACTAATTGCAGCGAAAACCCCACTGTGGCCAAGAAGAAACTGGTATAGGGGGCGTGCTTCCTGAAAACCGTGACGGCGTAGATTAGGATTAGAAGCCCGGTGAGGAGGAGCCCCAGATTGAATATCGCCGCGACGTCGCTCCGCATAGCGTGCCCGAGATCACTCAAGGCGTGTCTCTCCCACCTGAACCATGGTGAGAACGCGATTGACACGGCTATGGCGACGTAGCCTATTGTCGGTCCAATGATTCCGAGCAGGGAGCCGATCTTATGATTCACTTAACCACCTGGTCCAAGCATGAATGCTATGCGCGCGCTTTCATATGGGAAACTAATAATCGTCTTCTTCAAATTCATCTTCAAATATGAAAGGAAGGTCACGTTCATCCACCCTCTCAAAATCGCAGTGAATATAGCCTGATTTGCTCAAACCGAATTGCATTAGATTGTATGTTTTGTGACCATAACTAAAACTCTTATTGGACATCTTGAATGCGGTAACTAAGTTGTCAAGTGCTATATGAAAAAGCCATTCAATAACAGCTTTTTCGCCC
>CAYFZQ010000003.1:0-50284 GCA_964347825.1 uncultured Candidatus Bathyarchaeia archaeon
CAAGGTGATTGAAGAGGAGTCCGGTTCCGCATCCCAAATCTAGTATCAGGCTACCGCGTCCAACGTGTAGGTCGCTCAACGCTACACTGATTTTCTCTTCTTGTTCTTCAGCGTATTGTAAATCGTATGTTGGGGCGATTCGACTGTAGTGCCGCATGACTTTGCGTTTCTTGTCCCACGCCGGCATCTCTGCTCAGAAGTTTTATCTGCATTTGTCCGTTTGTAAAGGTTGTTGGCGTATTGCCGTGAACCGAAATTCCACCATCACTCTAGAACAACCAAGCCTGGAAGACGCGTGGAAGTTGGTCAGAGAAGCGCTTTCTGAACGTAGGACGCTCTTGATTGTTGGGAACTGCTGGGTCGATTACAAAGGCAGAGCGCGGTCCAAGTTGGAACCTGGCGAGCGCATCATAGTTATCAAGGAGGATGGCTCTGTTCTGGTTCATCGCCCGTATGGCTATGAGCCGGTGAACTGGCAACCGCCCGGCTGCTTGTTTCAAAGCCGTTTGGATGGAGATACATTAAAGATAAGGGCCATTCGACAGAAGCCTGCTGAATCAATCAATCTCGTTTTTGATCAGGTTGGACTTGTTTCCGCTTTGCGCTTGGTGGATACTGGCAGGTTTTCTCTCTATGCAAGTGAAGAAGACATGCAGAAGGCGATTCTGCTCGAACCTTCGCTTCTTGAGCCGTACTTCAGACCAATCTCATATGAGAAGAAAGTGGAGCCTGGCTTCATTGATGTGTACGGAACAGATGAGAAAGGACGGTTTGTGGTGGTAGAGATCAAGAGGAAGACTGCAGGGCGAAAGGCCGCTTTGCAGTTAGCCAAGTACGTAGAAGCGATCAGGGGGATGGTGAAACGAGACGTCCGAGGAATTTTGGCTGCTCCCCGTTTGGGCAAGAATGTGCAGAGATTACTGATGAGCCTAGAGTTGGACTTCAAAGCTTTGGACCCGAAGAAGTGTGCCGAGATTCTGACGCGCTCCCGGACGCGGAAGTTGGCAGACTTCTTCCAAAATTAGCAAATTCTGCTATGTTGCATTCTTCGGAAATCTGCATCTCGGCGTCGAAAACAGGAGAGTTGCTTGCAGCAGCATGCACGCATGCGGAGCTCAATCTTTAATAGCAGTACGATTTCTTTGGTTTGTAGTCGCCGGGATGGCAGAGTGGACTATCGCGCAGGCCTTGAGACGAAGACAAGAGAGCCTGTGGACCTCTTGGTCCGCATGGGTTCAAATCCCATTCCCGGCGCCAGTCAACACAAACAATGCGTGCGCCGCGTTTTCGATATCGATCTGCAATCCATGACGCTGTTGCAGACTGCCTGATTTTCTCTTCATTGTATAACCGAGTGATACCAGTTGATTATGTATTCTGGCAGTTTGAGGCCCCGCTCACTAAGTCGTTCAGCGAGCTTAACGGGTAGAGGGCTTAAGACGTAGGCCGCGCGCATATAGAACCGCCTAGGCTGGCCCAGCTTGGCCTCTTCTTCCAAGGTGATTCGGAAGTCTGCCCTTTGGGCTAAGGTTGAGTCCTTTGTTCCGGTAATCGCCAAGACGATTCCTTTGAGTTTCTTGAATACATCGCACCAGACAATCACGGGCTTTGTTTCTCCGGAAAATGATAGCAAAATCTCGAGATCTCCTGCCCTTGGGTGTGGCGTGTTGACGCCTCGGGCGATGTAGACGTTGTCGCCCATGAACCCTTTGATGTGGAAGAGTCGGACGCCGGTCATCTTGGCGATCTCGTTTGCTGTGCCCTTTCCCCCGAGGAAGACATTGGTCCGTCGCTCCAATACATCAACAAGTTGTGAGTATGATTCTGACTCCACATTCGTGTCGATCATTGGTCCTAGCTTGGAGAATTCCTCCTCACACAGCCGAAACACGTCGGCAACCTCTAGGTTCCGGAAGATCGCCTCGGTCATCATGCATAAAAGGAGGAGACTCCCCAGCTCGAACATGTCACCCATTATCCCTATCTCGCTATACTCAAAAGAGGGCTTCGACTTGCCTCGGCCTTTGAGGGCAACGACGTGTCCGTGTTTGTTGACGATCTGAGCCAGAGGAGAGTTCACGTTGGAGGTTATGAGGCCCATCGAAGACTTGGTCGTCTTCTTGTCCTCAATGTATCGTGCCAGATCTTGAGCCATGGACAGGGGATCACCAGAGAGGCCGCTGCCAGAAGCTATCAGCAGCAGGATTCTCTTGTATCGCCGCTCAAGCTCCGCTGCGGCATCGTACATGTTTTTGCCGGGAAACCCTGGATCGTCAGGCGTCAGTACGACTTTGTTCCTCCAGCCGATTTGGCTCATCGCTATCTGGCTCATCGCCGCATTAAGCGAAAACATGGACCTGCCAGACCCGCCGCAGACCACACAATTGGCAGACTTCAGGTCTTCATACAGAGGCAGCAGTTTCTTTTTCCTCACACCAAGAAGGTTATGCCTGATTCGGTTGACATACCCTACGTGGCTGATCTTGTCTTTCATCGCCCGCACACCTCACTTAGCGAGTTTTTCCAGCAGTCTAGATCTTAGACCATGCCCGCATATATCATTTGGTCAGATAACCTGGGCGTTCTTTGCATTTCTCCGGAAACAACCATGACAACTTGTGCCCCATGAATATCGCGGGATCGGACTGCAGAAACAGCTCCTGACGCGCACTCTTCGGAGCTCGGTTTGGAGCCTAGATCCGCTTGCCCCATTCCGCTTTGTGAGCTAAGGCTTTCGAGTAGGCTCTTAACACCCGTAATGCCTGAGCAGCCTTCTCGGGGGAATTGTAGATGGGAACATGCGTCTCACCGAGGGCTTTGTGGACAATTTGGAAATCTTCTCCGCCTCCTGGAACGTCGACAAGGGGTTTGTCTGGATGTCTCTTGGAAGCTGCCACGATTGCGTCCGCATCTTCTTGTTCGAAAAAGCAGGACTTCAGCATGTTTATGACCAAGACTCCGTCAACGTTCGGGTCTGATAAAACGCTGTCCAGTGCAACTGAATATCGTTCGGCTCTGGCATCTGCCACTAAATCTATTGGATTCAGCACATCGACTCCAGGATATTGACGTTCTATCTCATGGCGAGTCTTGTTCGATAGTTGAGCCAATTTCAAGCCGGTCCTTATGACTGCGTCAGCGGCTAGAATGGCTGGTCCACCGACGTTGCTGACTACAGCGATGTTATCTCCCTTCAACGGAGGCTGCTTTGCCAAGGCTATAGCGGCGTTGAGGAGTTCTTCAATGTCTCTTACGCGTATGATTCCTGCTTTTTTGAAGGCGGCTTCAAAGACGGCGTCTGAGCCGACCATGGAGGTCGTATGGGACAAGGCCCTTCGTGCTGCTTCTTTCGTGGTGCCGCCCTTTAGGGCTAGGATAGGTTTTTTCTTCACAACCTCTCGGGCGGTTCGTATGAATTCTCGGCCGTCTCCGATTCCTTCCAAGTATGTGCAGATCACTCTTGTCTCGGGATCTTCCTTCAGATATTGCAGAAGGTCTATATCGTCGACGTCTATCTTGTCGCCGGTGAAGGCAAACTTGCTGATGCCAATTCCGTAATGGCAGGCCCAGTCAAGGATGCAGGCGCCTACGCCTCCACTTTGAGCGATGACCGAGATGCTCCCTTGGCAGGGCATCAGATCTTTCTCAAATGTCGTGTTTAGCCCATTTGCCGTGTTGATTACTCCTAGAATCGTGTTTGGGCCGAGTATTCGGATGCCGTGCTCTCTTCTGAGGTTTCGCAGCTTCTGACGGTGGTGGTCCTTGTATCCGCCCGTTAGGGCTACTACCGCTTTCACTCCTATCTCGGCGCAGGCCTCTGATTGGCGGGTGGATTGATCGGCTGGGAGCATGGTTACTGCGAGGTCTGGGGTTTCCGGCAGGTCTTCAAGTGTCTTGCAGCCCATTTCGCCTTCGGTGTCCAGAATGTAGGTCTTTCCCTTGAAGAAGTGTCGCATATTGTGGATGACGTTCTTGAAGAGTTGTGGAGAACTCATTCCGACTTCTTGCTTGATCCTACTTGAACCGATCAGTACAACGGTATTTGGCTCGAAGAGGCTTCTTGCCTGGTTCATCAAGCGTCAACTCACGCAGCAGTCAAGCGTTGGAGATGAAGATAAGAGAGAAGCAATTTCTCGTTATTATTCTTAGCGAATGGTATGAATCAACGTTCTATCTGGAGAGAAGGTTTTGAGCCGTCTTTTTGGCCTTTTCTAAGATTTCCGCCTCGTCTAACGTCTTCACCTCTCGGTCTTCCATTACTACTTCACCGTCAATGATCACGGTGTCTACGTCGCTGCCGCTCGCCGAATAGACAATGCTTGCGTAAGGGTCATGGATCGGCGTCAGGTGGGGTTTTTCGAGGTCAACGAGGATGATGTCGGCCTTCTTGCCGACCTCCAAAGAACCTATGGACTTCTCTAGCCCCAAGGCCCTCGCTCCGTCAATCGTTGCCATTCTCAGTCCGGTTGACGCAGGCAACACTGTCGGATCGTGATAATGTTGTTTCTGAAGCAGGGCGCCAATCTTTACTGTCTGAAGCAGGTCGAGACTGTTGTTGCTTGCCGGTCCGTCTGAGCCGAATCCTACTATAAGGCCTGCTTCCAGAAGGTCGTGGATTCTGGGCGTGCCCTGGGCGAGTTTCATATTGGCAACTGGGTTGTAGGAAATCTTCACACCGTGTTTGGCGAGTGTGGCCATTTCTTGATCGGATAGATGGATGCAGTGGGCCGCGAGGACATCCGAGTCTAGAAAGCCGAGACCTTCCAGGAGTTGGACCTCCGAGAGGCCGTGTTCCGTCTTGATCTGCCTTGCCAACTCTAATGATTCAGCCAAGTGAATGTGTATTCCCACCTTGAGTTCAGTCGCTATCCGCCGCACCTCTTTCAGAAGCTCGGGGCTACATGAGTAGACCGCATGAGGCCCTAGACGAGGGATGACGCCTCCATCTGCCCGAGTCTTGAAGCGCTTCACGAAGTCGACGGAGTCTCTGAAGATTCTCTCGTCCATATCTTTGTTGCCAGTCTCTATCACAGCTTGGGACAAGACAGCTCGCAGCCCGGCTTCTTCCACGGCTTCGGCAACCTTGTCTTCATGGAAGTACATGTCGACGAAGGTTGTTGTGCCAGTCTTTAGCATTTCGAGACAGCCTAGCAAGGCACCAGTGTAGACGTCTTCCGGCTGGAGTTTTGCTTCCAGAGGCCAGATCGTCTCTCTCAGCCAAGTTTGCAGGGGTTGGTCTTCCGCGATCCCCCGGAAGAGCGTCATGGACAGGTGGGTGTGACAGTTGATTAGGCCTGGTAAGGCGATTTTCCCTCGGCCATCAATAGTTTTCGTAGCTTCTATTCGGGCTGCAGCATCTCTTCTTCCTACGTGGGTTATCCGGCCATGCTTCACCGTGATTATGCCTTCTTTTATGATACCGTCAGAATGCATGGGAAGGATCATGCAGTTTTGAATTAGCGTATCTACTTCTTCCAACTTGACACCCTTTGAGGATCTTACCTCGATAGCGAATACTTGTGAGAAAGTAGGAGTGCAATGGATTTAGGTTTTGCTTGGAACAGAATCTTTCTGTTTGTTGTTAGGAAATGGTGCGCGACCCAAGAAGCAAACATATAAACTGAAAGACGGACACACTCTAGACGAGTCCACGAGAGGAAGCTGAGACAAACGACAAAGTGCCAGAAATGTGGCGAGGACGTCACATTACCCTTCAAGTGCCAATTCTGCGATCAGTATTACTGCCCCCAACATCGACTGCCAGAGAATCATGACTGCCCAGAATACTGGAAAGCCTTAACCCCTCGAAGAGAAACGCCGACGTTCACTCTCGAAAGAACACCAAAAGAACCATCCTACGAGCACACAATCACCTACACACCTCAACCAAAGAACAGAATCTTCTGGTTCAGCCCCACCGAACTCAAGCATCTCATCCTCAGCGCCCTACTAGTTACAGGCGTCGGCTTGTCAATCTTCATAACATGGGGCGGCGCAACAGCCCTGCTGAATATTGAGCCACTATTTCTAATCAGCTTGGCCACAGTCTTCACGTCGGTCTATCTGCTACACGAACTTGCCCACAAAGCCGTGGCTCAACACTATGGGCTTTGGGCAGAATTCCGCCTGACAATTTTCGGGGCCCTCATTACACTGCTCTCCATATTCTCTCCGATCAAGCTGATTTCTCCAGGAGTCGTGCTCATCGCGGGTCCCATGGGTAGAGAGACGGCTGGCAAGACCGCACTCGCCGGACCAGGAACAAATCTCCTCCTCTCGCTGGCATCTCTGATATTTGTGCTTTCTCCGATAAGCGGGTTTCTGGCGGAGTTAGCGTTGTTGAGTGCCGCCTTTAACGCGTGGATAGCCCTCTTCAATCTCATTCCCTTCGCAATCATGGATGGCTTGAAAGTATTTAGATGGAACAAGCTAGTCTGGGCTGCGACATGCACTGCGTCACTAGCGTTGACAGTCTACACTCTTATGATGACAGGAGTATTGTAGACATCGTCCACGGGATGCTGAGTACTCAAAACACTGCAGCTACATCAGTTCTATACTTACAAAAACCTCTTCTGGAACTCGAATCCGCATTATTCGCCTCATGACACGCTCCTCAGCGTCAATATCGATGAGACGTTTGTGGATGCGCATCTCCCACTTGTCCCATGTAGCGGTTCCTTCGCCACATGGGGTCTTGCGAACGGGAACTCGAAGTCGCTTGGTTGGAAGGGGAATAGGGCCGGTCATCTTGACGCCGGTCTTCTCAGCGATGGCCTTCAGTTCTCCGCACACATTTTCAAGCTTGTGGTAATCGGTACTGGTCAACTTGATCCGCGCTTTTCTTACCATCGCTGCGTTTTCTCCAAGTGTTGGTTCTATCCAAAAAAACCGACGTCTTAAATATGTTTTGTCATGGATCTTCCAAAAATGTGGTTACCGTGTCCGTTCGCCAGTGAGGGTCTTGGTCTGCCACGCATATCGCCTAACGGTCGTTGACGCTCCATAGCCACAAGCTGAGCACCGTTTCTCCTTGACATTATACGCTCTTCTGCCACACCGCCTGCAGCGGATGTGACCAGTCTTTCTTCCCCGTTTCCCAAAAGAAGACGTACCTTTACTGATTTTTCCCACAGACTTCACCCAGGTGGTGGGGAAATTATCACGACATTGTCTCCTCGTACGATGATAGAACCCAGCTTCTTCACCGTTTCAACATCTGTGGTATCCTCTGTTTCTTCAAGCACCAAGTTGAGGTGCTGATCGAACCCTCTGAGCTTTCCTCGAAGACTCTTTCCGCCTCTCAGTCGCACCAATACGGTCTTCCCGAGACTATCCTCCAGGATTTTAGTGGTCATCTCGCTCATAGTTGCCCTCTCGCTCGTCCAATCAGTTTTGCTTTTTATAGGTGGTAACGTGCATAATTTAAAGATATTGTGCAAGGGATGCTGCTAATGGCACCTGGAGCCTATAAACGGCACTTCCTCAGGGAGAATGAGGCAAAGCGGATTATTGCTGAAATCTCTAAGAGTCTCAAAGTGAGATCTGAAGAATTGTGGGGATCAAAGCCTGACGTCGAAATAGCAGAGGTTGGGACAGATGAGGTCTTCATCATAAACAGCGAACCTGCGTTAGCCAAATCTGGCGAACGCCTGTTTCCCACCTTGGTCTTTGAGAAGCTGCTACGTCTTCTTCCGAAAGTCGTTGTGGACATGGGTGCCGTTCCGCATATCTGCAATGGAGCCGACGTGATGGCTCCTGGAGTTCTCCGCATTGAGGGCGACTTCAACAAAGAGGAATTCGTTCTGATCACGGACGAACACCACGGTAAACCCTTAGCGATAGGTATCGCGCTTTTCGACTCACGAGCCACAGAAAACCGGAAGCAAGGTAAGATAGTGAAGATAATCCACCATGTGGGCGACAAGCTCTGGGATGCACTGAAGAAGATCTAGCGACTCATTCAATGTGCCCTCGATTTCACACAATCCAGAAGAAAAGCAGCGGGCTTCTAGAGCTTTGTATCAATACTGCTTATATCACAGCGCAAGCTATGGGGTTTGGAATTCAATGATGCAAGTCAAAGCCGTGCTTTTTGACCTGTTCGATACCCTACTTTTGCTTGAGGGAGGTGACGCCTTCTATGCGCCCTCCTTGAAGAGGCTTCACGGAATTCTGACTGAGAACGCGATCAACGTTTCTTTCGACGATTTCCAACGGGTTTATTTTGAGGTGAGGGATGAGCTCTACGCACGATTTGAGAAAAATCTGGAGGACCCGCACTTTCGCGTTCGGGTTTCTGGAACACTACAGCAACTCGGCTACGATTTTGAGGAATCACATCCAATTGTGGCGGGGGCAGTAAAGGCCTTCGCCGACGAGTTCAAGCGCTACATCACTCTGGACAGTGATGCCTTGGATGTTCTGCAGAAGTTGCGTCGAAGGTTCAAGTTGGGTATTGTCTCGAATTTCGCTATCCCCGAGTGCGCTTGGCAGTTGCTTGATCAGTTCGGCCTTAGCGAGTTTTTTGAGGTTGTCTTGATCTCTGCTGAAGTCAACATACGAAAACCTAGTCCCAAGATTTTCGATATGGCGTTGAGGCTCTTAGGGCTCGAGGCGTCAGAGGCGGTTTTTGTTGGTGATACTCCCGGTCCAGATGTTAAGGGCCCTCGAAACGTTGGAATGGAGGCCGTGCTTATCGAGAGAAGGCCTATGAAGAGAATTTTGGATGCTGAACCTGACAAAGTCATCAGAAGGCTGAGGGACCTATTAGATGTGCTGGATGTCTGCTAATTCAGTCTCGCTGTGTGCACGTACCGTATGCGCGCGCATAGATATCGGTTTTTACCAAATCTTAAAAGTCAAACGCTTCCTAAAGCTAGACCAAAGTGCCTGGCGTTTGGCACGTCCGTAGGGGCAGCTGAAACAGTGAACGGCAAACCAAAGAAGCTTGAGAAGCCGCGATCTTCTGAAAAAGCGGCTCCTGTTTCAACCAGCTTCTCTGCAAAAGCCTACGTCAAAGCCCTTCCTTTACGTTCCCTTGATGATGTGCACATCGTCAAAAATGAGGTTCAATCAGGAAACATCCTGATCCTCAGGATTAGTCCTCTAGCGAAGAAGAGTGTTGGGGATGTTAAACGCGCTGTTGATGAATTGTGCAAGTTTGTTGAGTCAATTGGAGGGGACATCGCTCGTTTAGGAGAGGAGCGTGTGGTTGTCACACCCTCCGCGGTCCGCATTTGGCGGGAAGAGCCCACGGCGTCGGAAACGAGCGTGCCTACCGCAGCCTGATGGTCTCCAGGACTTCGGGCACAATGGTCTCGACTTTGTATTTCCGTCGGACGACGTTGGCCACGTTTAGGCACTTTCTCCGTTCCCCGTGGCCTACTATCACTTTCTCGGGTTTCGGCTTCATCCGCCGCAGATAGTTGAAGATCTGCCGTCTATCCGAATGTCCAGAAAACCCTTCGATCGACTCAACGTTGAGATTTGCCTTGACAACCTCGATTTTTCCTCTCCCATTCAGCATCGGCATATCCCCCATCCCTTTCTGCAACCGACTACCCAGAGTTCCTTCAATCTGGTAGCTGACGAAGATTATCGTGTTACGCTTATCCGAAGCCAAGCGTTTGAAGTAGTCGATCACTGGACCGCCTTCTAACATTCCTGAGGTCGCCATTATTATGCATTGGTCGCCATTCACGATCTCTTCCCTGGCGCTAGGATGCTCCACTATGGTGAAGTAGTCGGATTGGAAGGGGTTAACGCCTTCATGCAGAATGTTGTTTCGCACCCCCCTCGCTAGATATTCGGGATAGGCAGTATGGATGGCTGTTGCTTCGGAAATCATTCCTTCGATGAAGACTGGCGCCTCGGTCATCAAGCCTCGCCGCATGTATCCGTCGATGATTAGCATGATTTCTTGAGCCCTGCCAACCGCTGGAACGGGAATTAAAACCCGACCGCCTTGGTCTAAGGTTTGATTCACCACAAACGCGAATTTCTTTTCAGCCTCTATTCTCGACGGCATTATATCCCTTGGCGATCCGTAGGTGCTCTCCGTTATGATGGCCTCGACCCTTGGAAAAGTCGTGACAGCCGGTTCAAGGAGCATGGATTGCCCGTACTTGTAATCGCCAGTGTACACGACGTTGTACAAACCTTCTCCGATATGAAGATGAACTAGGCTTGAGCCGAGAATATGCCCAGCGTTATGCAAGGTCAGCCGGACATCAGGGGCTATATCAGTTACGGCGCCGTGGCGCAACCTAATTGTATGCAAGACGGCTTCTCGTACGTCCCTTTGATCATACGGTGGTATAGTTCCTTGTTTGCTCGAAACGTCAAGGTAATCCAGTTGAAGCAGCGTCATAAGACTCGAGGTGGGCGACGAGCAATAGACAGGTCCGTCATACCCATACTTGAACAAAAACGGCAGAAAACCACAATGATCTAGATGGGAGTGACTTATGACAACGGCGTCCAGCGTGTCTGGATCAAATTGAGGGGCATCCAACCTGGGAAAAGTGTTTAGCGGGTCGGTGGAACCCGGGTTAATGCCGCAGTCCAGTAGAACATTGCTTTCTCTCGTTTGCACGAGTATCGCCGATCGTCCAACTTCTTGAAACCCGCCTAAAGCAGTAAGTCGGACGTCCCCGACGCCGTGGTAAGCAGGTCGAAAGATCCGCTCACCAATTGTGCGAAGGATTCTCTCGCGTTCTTTGCTCTCACTGTGCAGAAAGTGTCGCACGTGCGCCATGATCTTTGACGGAATGGGAGGACTCCTAAGAACACGTGGTCTCCACCGGGTTTGCTTCACAATCTCTTGCAGGGTCGCGCCGTCCTTTCCGATGGCAAGTCCGGGTTTCTTCGCTTCTATGACAACCTCGCCCAAGCTGGGATCAAAGGTTATGTTGGTGATCTCTGCGTCACGGGGGACTACCGACTGTATTGTTCGTTCTGCCTCTCTTTCTTCTAGCCTAACAGCTGGATCAGAACGGACCACAATTCGCTTCCTGATCAAGTTAACAATGTCGGCGACTATGTAGCTCTGCTCGATCAGAATCTCCGGCTTTTTCGTATATACTGCTAGCGCAGGGCCCTCAAATTCGATGCGCGTGACTTCGGCTTCTTTGGGTATGTGTTCCAGTATATGCTGGCTAACTTCTAGCTTTCCTCTATCCGACGCTGTCACGCTTTTTTGTCGCTCCATCAAGAGCTTCCAAGGATCTTCTTTTTCGTGTCGTCGTCCAATTCGCGATATCCTTTACCGTCAATCACTGCGACGTCGAAACTATCCCCGCTGGCTGTATCTCGCTTCATGGCTGAGTCTACCGCCTTAACAACTATCGGTATGATGTCTTGGATCATAGAACCTTCCTTGTATCTGTCTTCTAGTACTCCATAGGCTATTGGAGATCCCGATCCAGTGGCAACGCATTCCTCTTCGGTAAGACTGCCTAACGGGTCTATGGAGAAGACGTGAGACCCCGTGTCGTCCACGCCGCCAACAAGGACTCGAGTCACCATGGGAGCCAAGCGTGATGAGAAAAGACGGTTTGCTAGGAGTCTAGCTGCGGAGCTCACGGGCATTCGTCGTTCGTTGTTTAGCTTGTAGAGCTTCGCATTCACCTTGAGCAAATCAACAATCTGTTGAGCATCAGCTACAACCCCGGCGATCGTCATGGCCAGATGGTCGTCTATCTTGTATATTTTCTTTCCTTTCTTGTGGGCAACATAATATCCCATCGTGACACGGGTATCTGAAGAGAGTACAACACCGTCTTTACAGACAACGCCGATGGTCGTTGTTCCTTTTAGGGCTAATCTGTCTATTGTTTCATGCATTTTGATATCCCCCGAAAAGTTAGTGTCGATTGATCATTGTCGGGAGATGTATTACTCACTACCGACGGATTTAAAAACGTTTCGAACCCTAATAGCGAATTGACCTGAACCCGTGATTCTGATCACTATGAAACTACATCGGATGCAGCTACCCAGAGAAGTCGTTGTAGGAAATGAGACTTTATCACTGATAGGCGACATCTGCAAGAGATTGGGATTCTCCAGCTCCGCCTTTGTAGTTACAGGTCCTAGAACACAGCTTGCGGCCGGCAAGGCCGTCATTGACATATTGGAAGATACAAGCATTGATGTCGGTCACATCATGGTATCTTCCTCCACTCTTTGGGATGTCAAAGCCGTTGAAGAGAAAATCAAGGAGCTGAAACCACAAGTTGTTCTAGGAGTGGGAGGTGGAACCAAAATCGATGTTGCAAAGCTGAGTTCTGCTCGTCAGGGTATCCCCTTCATAAGTGTCCCAACGACGGCTTCGCATGACGGCATCTCCAGTCCAGTAGTCTCGCTCAAAGGCTTGGGGAAACCATACTCGATGATGGCTCAGGCCCCTATGGCAATCATCGCAGACACCAACGTAATTATCCAAGCAGACTATCGCTTCATGGCCAGCGGCTGTGCGGATGTAGTGTCCAAATTTACAGCGATTCGCGATTGGAAACTGGCTCATGAGGAGAAAAACGAGTACTACGGCGAGTATGCGGCAAGCCTAGCCCTGATGAGTGCACGTCTAGTGAGGAGAAATGCGGACATCATTAAACCTGGAAAAGAGGAGGGGCTCCGCATTCTTCTGGAAGCGTTGATAAGCTGCGGTGTCGCGATGAGTATTGCTGGAAGCAGTAGACCTTGTAGCGGCTCTGAACACTTATTCAGTCATGCCTTGGACGTCGCTACCGACAATCCCGCAATGCATGGTGAACAGTGTGGCGTGGGTAGCATAATGATGGCCTACCTTCACAAAATGGATTGGAAAGAAATCAAGGGGACACTACACGCGGTGGGAGCTCCGACCACAGCAATGGAGCTTGAAATTAAAATTGAAAGCATTGTGCAAGCTTTGGTTCGGGCGTGTAGCGTTCGCCCCGAACGATATACGATTCTCGGGAAGTGCGAACTTGATGAAAATGCTGCCAATAGGCTTGCTGAGGCAACTGGAGTTGCAGCTTGACACAAGAGCATTTGATATTTGAATTGCTGGACTAGTTGGACTGCTTTCCGCCTGTTTCTCGTTTTTTGAAATCCTCAACGAACCTCACTTTCGTTATCTGGGGAAAGAATTTCTGAAGATCGGTCGCTAGTCCTCTTTTTGCAAGCTGAACACCCTCTAGGTAGAAAACTGCCTCAGGCACATTCACCACAATGCTCTTCTTTCCGAGTCTGAAGTTGAACTCTTCGACATCAACTGTCGGTATCCTTCGATGAATCAGTGCAGCAATTTTTTCCTTCTTCGTCGTCAGTTTCTTTTTGACGGTGACTTCGTAGATCAAGGTTTTTCCGGCTAGTGGCGGATTGAAATCCAGCTGAACCCTTCCAGATCCCATAGTTCTAACTGTTGCAAGCTTCTTGTCGAATTCGATTCGCATACCCATTTTTGGGGTGATTCCACGGGCCGTTAGTCGTCGCAGCGGAACCAACTTGATCTTCTCTGGGTCGCGTGGTCCAAATGCCTTCTCTGGTGGGATTTCGATTGAGCCTGTTTTCTCTGTGAGATCAAGCAGGCCTACATCCAACGCTTCCAGCATCCATCCTTCGCCGACGACAACCAGCTTGGGTTCGTAGATCTCGCCCTCTTTATACAGTCTTCCTTCCTTTGCTTCTTCTTCCTTTGTGGTGTCAAATACATCGCCGGTTTCTTTGACCTTGCCAACGTACTCTACGAGTATGAAGTCTCCTTTTTTGACAGGCATCTTCTCTCCATCTCTGGAATGCTACACTTTGTCAGATTCCGCCTTTAATCTTTATCTGCATCAATCTTTGCGTAGGTTCTGAGCGAGGTTAGCGGAACGAGATTCTGTCGAACAGACCAGCAAGCATGTCCACGAAATTCGTTACGGTGTTGATCGTGTGCTCGTTGACATATGCAGGGTGTTATGATTATCCAGCCAAAGAGCGTTCCCGCTCTTGCAGTCTGGTGTATCCTTACAGGGCAAAATGAGAGAACGGGCTACGATGTTCGAAAAGCAGCTGTAAGCACAAAAAAGAGGAGAGTTGGTAACTCTACCACTCAGTTTCTTCTTCGGCTTCTTCCTCTGTTGTCGCTATCTCCTCTTCATGGGGAGAAGTTTCTTCTGTTGGGGTCTCTGTCTCTTCTTCTGTTGCTGTTTGAGCTTCTTCCACTTCTTCTTCGACAGCTAGTTCTTCATTAGATGCCGCCTCAGGTTCTGTGACAGTCTCTTCTGGTGAAGAAACCGTCTCTTCGAGCTCTTCAACGGATGATTCGGAAGGCGTCTCAAGGCTCTCCTGAACGGGCACTTCTTCAACAGGTGCTGCTTCGATTGCCGCTTCACTGACCTGTTCAATTGTTGTCTCTTCGCCGGCCGCTTCGATTTCTTCTGGTGTTCCAGTCGGCTGTTCAACCGCGATTTCTTCAGAAGGCGTTTCGGCTTCTTCGGGTATTCCAACAGGGGCTTCTTCAACAGGAGTTTCCACTGGTATCTCAGCCGTTTCTTCAGCGATCTCTTCTGTTGGGGGCACCTCTGCTTCCGCAGTTTCTTCTGGTTCTGCTGGTTCCGCTGGCACAGGAGGAGTGACTGCTTCAGGTAGGATGTCGCCGACTATTCCCTTGATGCTGTCGAGTTGTTGTCTAAGAGCGTCAAGTCCAAGGCTGAAAGCCTGACTTTCCCGTTCGTGAAGCTGATCGTCGATTTCGCCGGCCACGTGCTGAATCTCTGAGTTGGCTAGGAAAATCTCTAGCGTGTTGATCTGATCTTCGAGTTGGGTGATTTTTGATGTCATTGTCTCGGCTAACGCTTTCTGCCTCTTCTCAATCTCGGCGATTGTGTTGCTGATGTCACTGTTGAGGGATTCGAAAGTGGATTCGGAGATCTTCTCTGCGTTGAACAGATCGTCCAATGCTTGCTTCTTTTTCCTCGCTAGCTCCAGATCTTTGCTTATTTCCTCAAAAGAATACTTCCATGAAATCAGATTCTTACACCACGGTCCATGCTAGCATAAAATTGCGAAATAACCTTTGCTAACATGTAGATATATTGCTAGTTGTCAGAATCAGCCTGTTTTCAGTTTTTCTTCGACGAAACCTTTTAAATGTCACAGTCTAGTGCAACAAGCTGAGGCATTGACATGAACACGCTACTGATTAACGAAAAATGCCTTTCTCGACCGAAATATCTGTGACATATTGCAGACTCCTAAGCTGGAGGTGCACGGCATTCTCATATGAGGTTTTGCCGCGCGCGCATTGTGAGCTGCGCAGAATCTTGAACTGACGAGTCTATCGCAACTTCGGAAGAAGTTTCTCAATTGACTCTCTTATTCGCACCCATGCCTCTTCGTTTTTCACGACAAATTTCTGTTTCCTCTTCCATTGATCGCCTCTCTTTATCCATAGATACACTGCCAATTGTCTGGTTCCAAAATAATCTTGAAGAACGACAGCAGACCACCACTTTTCCGTCTTGTACAAGTTTATGCCTTCGATAACCTTGATGGTTTCTGAGACAGGAAATTTCGCTTCTAGCAAAGTCTCACCTCACTGGAGATATCCCTTAGGAGTATTAATGTTTTTGAAGCTGCACGCAGCTCATCTGCGTTCAGGAAGCTTTGAGTAGGTTCCTTCGGACGTCCGATAGACCGCTAACCGTCCAACAGTCTCCCAGTCATCTCCCGTTCTCCGTCTGAGCTGCACAACAATGACTTCTGCGGTAGGATCGGTTTTCCCAGACCAGATGCTGATGCCTAGAAAATCTTGCTCATTGAGTCGTGTATAGAAACGTGCTTTTGGGCTTCTTGACTGAGAGGTTGAGCTCAACTTTGCCACAATTCTCCCTGTGGGATTTGCTTTCCTATCTCTCTGGTTTGCTATTACTTATTTGCCACCCTTCCTGCACCATTTGCGCGACTAAGTTAGAAGCGCGCGCACCTGCGGCGTGATTAATCGCTGGGAGCTCGGTTTGAGATCTTCCATACTGCCGAAACACCAGGATTTCACGACTAAACCATGAACTTGCCTTTCTCCACCACGTTGAAAGCTGATCCTTCTTCCTTCTCTATCTTTACCGTGGGTTTTGAAATGAGCAGATCCATATGGTTCTGGGACGCATTTCTGCCACCAGGCATATCCAGATTGTGGCCAAAAGCGATGTGGATGGTCCCTAAGATTTTTTCATCTTCAAGGAACTCTTGAACAAGGCGTGCTTTGGGATTTATCCCGAGCGCAAACTCTCCCACGATATCGGACCACTCGTCAGTGTTTAGCGTGTCTTTGACTTTCTTGAGAACCGTGCCATCCTTAGATGTAGCTTGCGCAGCTTTGCCCTTTTCAGCGGTTATGGTTACTGGGGAACCTATAGGTCCAATTCCGCCAATTGCCATGTCGCAAACAAGCGTCCCATTCAGAGAGTTCTCCAGAGGTGCCACAATGACTTCCCCGGTGGGAAGATTCATCCACTTTCGCAGTCGCCAATCGTATTTCGTGTCCGTGAAGAACTCCCTCCCCTTCACACTCATGGACAGATTGGTGCCAGCCGGATTTCTGACGTCAATCTTGGCCACGCCGTCAAGTGTCAGGATCAACTTGTCAGCGAAGCTTTGCATACTCTTATGTTCCTCGGGTGTGAGAGCCAATGAACCCTCGGTTAGCATCTCCATTGTTACGCCTGGACAGTGCCCCAAGCGTGTTCGTGGATCACGTCTCTGTAATCGGATGATCTTAATCCGGAAGGGAGTCTCTTCCCTCGTTTCCCGGAGAAGGTTGACATAAACATCTGATCTCTGCCCCGTCAAGACTTCTAGGAGATGTCGTGGAAGCTCTCTCCTTGTTTCACTTGAAGTCTTAAGCACTATCAGTCTAGCCCAAAGGCCGAGTGCTAGAGCACCTTCAGCAAAGGCTTTTCCAACTTGGTCTTTCTCGTCGTCACACACTACAACAAGGCTTTCACCTTGCTCCGCTTCCAGAACACATTTCAGCGCGTTCTTTGCAGCTTCCCATGCTTTCATTCTGACCAGCTCACAAACCGAATTTTGTGTTAAACCAATTTCGGAAAGCTCACTTATTCACGTAGGAAACTGATTAGCTTTTTGCGAAGAATGCCTCTCGTTTCTGATTCGCACTAGTCAGAAGAATCAGAAGAAATCTCGTTTGCTCAGAAGATTGAGATCTTCCCGCTTGCCAAGTCGCTGCAAAACGTCCCTATGTTTTCCAGTTCGTAATCGACGACCTCTTCTATTTCTCGCTGAACACTCTTGAAAGCGTTGCCCTGTTTCATGACAACTTGGGCAGCGGCAATAGCGGGCTGATCAATGGGTTTCCCTATCTGACTGAGCAACCAGATATATACTTCCGCTAATCCTGAGACTTTGTTGTAGATGTCATCTGCGATCTTATGTGTGAGAGAGTTGTAGATCTTGCCTACGTGGCTGACCGGATTCTTTCCAGCAGCAGCCTCAGAACAGAAGGGTCTGTTTAGGGGTATGACACCGTTGGTGCGGTTGCCTCGACCAACCTGACCCGAGTCGCCAGCCTCTGCACTAGTGCCCAGTACCGTGATGTAGACGCCTTCTACGCCTTTGGCCTTCTCGTCAAGGGTGTTTAAGTCTACGTTGACCTTCTCGAAGTCTGTGTTTTCTTTCACGAATCTACGGATCTCTTCTTCCAGGGCGGCTTTCTTTCGGAAGTAATCCTTCTCGTTGTTCACATAGCGGTCAACCAGCGCCATCGCCAAAGTTAGGTTCAACTTGTTGTTCCTTCTGAATCCCATGACTTTGACGTCTTCGCCAGATTCTGGAAAGCGTTTCTTGAACTCGGGCGAGTTCACATGATTCTCAAGGCTCAAGACAATCTGCTCAGTTCGGGTCATCGGAGCGTAGCCAACTGCAGCGGAAGTGTCATTGGCACCTAGGACTCTCCCCCTTCTGTCGAATATGTCCATTAGTTCAGGATGCCCTGGCTTTAACTGAACCTGATACTCCACATGCTTCTCCGGATCAACGAATCGCAGATTCTCCTTCACCCACTCTTTGGCCGTTTGAATAGCAATTTCCTCAACTGGTATGTGGACTCCACCCACCTCGAATGTTGCCCTGTCACCGATAACGAGGAGCATCGGCTTCCGTATGGTACCGCCTCCGAAGCGGGTTTCCGCTTCGCCAGCAGCCAAGAGAGATTTGTCAATGTTGTGATGCCTTATTCCACCAGTCTTGCTCTTGTACTCTTGGCTGAGTTGCACTGAGATTCGGTCCATTATGGCATCGCAGATGTAATCTGGGTGGCCCAAGCCCTTTCTCTCAACTATCTCCAATTGCTGTCCTTCAACAGGCGTTTGCTTTAGAACGTCAACAAGTATGTTCCTGACCATCTGAGATCGCCTTGGCGGACGTTTAGAAACGATAACAGATATATATTTTGCGATATCAGTTATACATGGAAAATAACCTCGGGTTATCATCGTGGTCGTCAACGGATCCATGCTCAGGAGACTTAGGCAGGAAGTTGGACTAACACAGAGGCAACTCGCCAAGTTAGTAGGAGTTTCACAAGCCCACATCTCCAAGATCGAAGGGCAGAATGTAGATCCTCGACTATCCACGGTAAACAAGATTCTCATGGTCTTGACCGAAGGGAAAGGCAAGAAGTGCCATGAAGTCATGACGAAGAACGTCCTCTTCGTGACTCCACAGGACAAGGTTCTGAAAGTCAGTCAGGTTATGATGAGAAACGCGATATCTCAAATCCCAGTGATCGATGACGGGCGTGTTGTAGGCACCGTGACAGAGGAGGGCATTGTCAGGAACTTGAGCTCCACGATAGCCGATGAGAAAGTTGCAGGAGTAATACAAGCGCCGCTGCCAAGCGTTCCTCATGATACTGACTTGAGTTTGATCAGGCCACTACTGGAGGAGCATCCAGGTGTGTTGATCGTAGAGAAGGACGAGATCGTCGGTATCATAACGAGGTCAGATCTCTTGAAGACCCTCTCCAGACCCATATAATCCGTTGATGGATTTCTGTATAGACACGCGATGGCAGATCACTCTGAGTTACATAGGAGTTTATGTGAAGTTGTTACAAAGATTGATAAATAGCCGATCTCATACTTCAAAATATGCTAGAACATTTAAAAGAAGCCTGCGGAGTCTTCGGAGCACAAGACCTTGGCGGCGGTCCGGTGTTCCCGTATATCTACTGGGGGTTAAGATCGCAAAATCATCGAGGGCACCAGTCGCACGGTTTTCTCACTTTCGATGGGACCTTCCATGTGCGCAAAGGCTTGGATCTGGTTCCGAAGCTGAAATCGAAAGATGTCGAAAAATGGTTGCGTGATTTGCCTGGCTACGTAGGTGTAGGAAACGTACGGTACACGACTTCCGGCGGGACAGATGAAAGATCGCTAGTTGAGGGAACTCAGCCATTCTTGACCAGCACAGACAAGAAGAGAATGGCGGTCTCATTCAACGGCAACATTGTGAATACCGCTCAGCTCACAAAGGAAATCAGACGCCAGTTCCCGGGATTCTGTTACGAATGCGACGGAGAATTGATCTGCCGAAAGCTCCTGTTGGGACTATTGAAAAATCATGATTTACGCTCGTCTGTCAAGACCTGCATGAAAGAGGTAGAAGGCGCCTTTTCCGTTGCCGGAGTAACTCAAAAAGGAGAGTTATTCGCCTTCAGAGACCCCTACGGAGTAAGACCGCTTTGCTGCGGGAACGGCAACCATCGGCAAATCCGTGCGGTGTCCTCCGAAACCGTTGGTTTGGACATCAACGGGTTTGAGCACAGCTTTGAGGTAAAACCTGGGGAGTTCGTGGCTGTGACTCAGGATGGTTTTGAACGGGAGCAACTTGTTGAATGTGAGAGAAAAGCTCTTTGTGCTTTCGAATTTGCCTACTTCGCTAGGCCAGACTCTAGGCTTGGAGATCAATTTGTGTATGAGGTGAGAGAGAACTTCGGACAAAACCTTGGTAGAGAATACCCTGAGATTGCCGCAAACGCGGATATCATTCTCTCGATGCCCGAAACGGGTGATGACTCTGCTTTAGGTCTTCACGAAGAGACGGGCGTCCGTTGGGAACGAGCCACAAGGAGACATAGATACGTAACGGAACGAGCCTTCATTCTCTTGCCAGAAGAACGCCATAGCACCATTGACAGAAAGATCAACATTCTCGACCACAAGATCTCAGGGAAGACAGTTGTAGTTACTGAAGACAGTATCGTCAGGGGCGACACGACGAAAGTTGTGGTCAAGAAACTGCGTAGAATGGGTGCCAAGAAGGTCTATCTATTTATCACCTTCCCAAGGATTATCGGCCCCTGTTTCTATGGCGTTGACATGGCCACCTATGGTGAATTGATAGGTTCCAGATATGATGCTGAAGAAATCGCCAGGATCATTGATGCTGATGCCGTCTGCTATCAATCGGTAGCAGGATTCGTCGAAGCCACTGGTTTCGACAAGAACGAGTTGTGTCTGGGATGTGTTACTGGGGAATATCCGACTCCACTGGCGCAAAGGCTAGCTGACAAGATGAAGAAACACTTTGACAATGGACACAAAGAGATTGGGCGAATATACGAAATGGCAGTTGCTTAGACGAAGGCAATTGAGGATTCCAGTAGAAGTCGATGAATATTGAGGTGATCTAATGGACCGAGTTGGGATACTAGTCGTGTCCTATGGTTCAAGAGGAGTAGCCGTGATAGACGCGTTCAGTCGCAGTGAAGACTATGATGCAGAATTCTACATTGCAGACAAACAGAGGAATCCCTTTAACGCAAAAAAAGCGAGAAAACATGCTGTCATACCAGATCTTGATGTAAAGAAGATCTGCAGGTTTGCCAGAAAACATGAGAACAAGATCGACTTCGGCATCGTGGGACCTGAAAAACCGATAATCAATGGCGTAAGAGACCTCTTTGAGGTAGAAACGCACATCCCCCTAATCTGCCCGACCAAAAAATTCGCAATAGAAGGAAGCAAAGTCGCGCAACGCTATCTCCTGGAACAAGTCGCTCCGGAAGCGAACCCAAGGTTCAGAGTGTTCGATCCCGCAGAGCATGGCAGCAAGAGTAAAGTGCGCAAAAAACTCGCTGCCTGGCTAGATGAACTCAACAACCGAGTCGCCGTCAAGCCGGACACCCCCGCCGCCGGAAAGGGAGTGGGTGTGTGGGGTGATCACTTCACAACGCGCAAGGGGTCGCTGGAGCACTTCCTGGCCAACTACGAACATGGTCCAGTACTAGTTGAGGAGAAGGTAGAAGGTGAAGAGTCAAGCTTTCAAGCTTTCTGTGACGGCAAACACATAGTTCCCCTGCCGGAGACTCGCGACTACAAGAGAGCATTCGACAACGACAAAGGACCAAACACCGGAGGAATGGGATCATACAAAGACTCTGGCGACCTCTTGCCTTTCATGACGCCAGCAGATCGCCAGAAAGAGCTGAGAATCGTAGAAAAAGTCTTCAAGAAACTTAAGGGGAAGGGAAGCAATCCTGAGCTGCAAGGCATTCCGTTCTATTATGCATTCATCCACACCAGCAACGGACTAAAAATCCTCGAAAACAACAGTCGCCCGGGCGATCCTGAGATACAGAACCTGCTGCCTGTGCTGAAGGACGACTTCGTCGAAGTTTGCTTCAAGATACTAGACGGCAACCTAAGACGAGTCGAATTTGACAAACGCGCAACTGTTGTGATCTACAAGGCCCCCCCAGGATATGGAGGATTCATGAACGTCTTTCCTGAACAGGTAGAGAAGAATGAGGTGGGCAAACCTGTGGACTTAGGTGGCGCCTACAGACTAGAAGAAGAATATGGTGAGGCGATCAGAACCTATCCGGGATCAATGGAATTGAGAGAGGACAAAACCTACGCCCTCACGTCACGAACTGTATGCGTCGTAGGCGTGGCAGACGATATTCCGAGAGCCAAAGAGATCTCGGTCGACGGGATAGAGGCGATTAAGGGGGGTTCGCTGTGGTTTAGAAGAGACATTGCCTCCGAAGAGCACGTCAAGAAGAGCATTGCACACATGCGAACCCTGAGGAAACGCTAATGGCTAGCGACCGACTATTCATCTCCGATTGTGAAGGTCCCGTATCAAAGAACGATAACGCATTTGAACTGACAAACAACTTCGTTCCACATGGAGATTACTTCTTTGCATTGGTAAGCAAATACGATGACATGCTTGCCGATGTCCTCAAGAAACCTGGCTATAAAGCTGGATACACCCTGAAGTTGATTCTACCCTTCTTGAAGACCTACGGAGCGACCAACCGCAAGATGAAGGAGTACTCTGCAAAGAACATCCTACTCGTCCCAGGAGCCCAAGAGACGCTCGGATTCGTCAAAGACACAATGCCATCCTTTATGGTCAGCACCAGTTACGAACAGTACATTTCCTCCCTATGCACACTCGTAGGCTTTCCATACGAGAACACCTACTGCACGAAACTAGACTTAGACAAATACGAAGTCAGCGAGAGCGAGAAGAGGAAACTGAGAAAAATCCGAGAAGAAATCTCGCACATGCCCATGATCGAAATCCCGGAAAACGCCCAATCCGTACAAGACTTCTCCACCAGAGATCAGAAGACAATCCAGCGACTAGACGAAATATTCTGGAATATCATCGCTGAGATGAAATCGGGCATCATGCTTCAGGAGGTTCAACCTGTCGGTGGTAGTGAAAAGGCTAAGGCGGTTCAGAATGCCGCCGAGAAGATGAATGGAAATCTTCAAGACGTGATGTACGTGGGTGACAGCATAACGGATGCCACGTGTTTTCGGTTAGTGAGAGAAAATGAAGGGTTAACCGTTTCTTTCAACGGCAATGAATACGCTATCAAAGAAGCGGAGATTGCTGTTCTCTCCGACAATACCATCGTCACTTCAGTTCTTGCCGACACCTTCAACACGGCAGGCAAAGACGGCGTGATCAACCTTGTCCGAGAGTGGGGACATTCCGGACTGACGAAACACTGTGCCAACTCGACGCTGAGAAATCGCGCTTTCAAACTGTATCCTGAGAAGCTTCCTCAAGTCGAAATGACAACTCCGGCCAACAAAGAAAGGCTGATAAGAGAAAGTAATGCATTCAGAAAAAGAGTTAGAGGAGAAGCGATAGGAAGACTTGGATGATTTAGTCAACCAGTTTCACAATAGCTCGTTTCTGCTCAAGGAGAAATCACATGCAGCCCGAAATCGATGACACCTTCGCCGAAGCCTTCCAAGGCTTGTACTGCAGAATCATCGTGACTGCTGATGATGAAGTTGTCTTGCGGGAAGCAGCTCAAGATGCAACTGCGATGCCTTCAGTGGTCATCGGAAGGACGGAAGGGGGCGTTGAGAAGTATCTCAGTGAGGCGCAGACTTTAGACGGACGTAGGGGCGCAGTCTTGCAGTTTTGGGGCGCGATCGATGAAAAAAAACGTCTTGTCGATTCAGTGGAGAAGCTTGAAAAGGAGCTATCGTACCGCATACGCCAAGACATACTCGTCAAACCCTTCACCGCGATTTTTGATGCCCATCCCAAGCCCGAAGGTAGACTTGACATGATGAAAAGGGTCGGTCACTGTGGAGACGGATTTGAGTGGGAGGAGAAACGCTATGGGCGCAACATGATCATCGTGCCAATCATGGTTCCTGACTTCCAGATCGAACGCTACTTGGGGTATGGTAGGGGGGTGATGGGGGCAAACTTCTGGTACATGTGCAGGACCAAAGAGTCAGTGACAACTGCCGGCAGAAAGGCGCTGCAAGCCATAGGCGAAATTGAAGGATCCATCACACCTTTCGGCATCTGCTCGGCAGGGTCCAAACCTGAGACCAAATTTCCGTGGATAGGTCCAACCACGAATCACTTTTATTGCCCCACATTGAAAGAACGACTAGACAGAGAGTCACGGGTCCCTGCAGGCATCAGTTACATTCCAGAAATTGTGATCAACGGTTCTTCACTGGACGTTGTCAAGAAGGCAATGAAAGTCGGCATTCAGAGCGCGCTTCATGTAGCTGGCGTCGCTAGAATCTCCGCAGGCAATTATGGGGGAAAACTCGGAAAGTACAAAATCCACCTGCGAGAGTTGTTCAAATGAAACTCGATGTCATCGGCTTCGGCGCCGTCAACTTAGATAGGCTATATAGAGTCGACTTCATTGCCAAAGAAGACGAGGAAAGCTCTATCCTAGATCTAACAGAGTCTCCGGGGGGTTCCGCAGCCAACACGATTGTTGGTCTGGCCAGGCTGGGGTTGAAGACTGGATTTGTCGGCAAAGTCGCTGAGGATCGCGCGGGAGAGCTTCTTCTGAAGGATTTCACAAACGAAAATGTGGATTTGAGCGGCATCGGGATTTCCAAAACCGGTAGAAGCGGCACCGTCATGGGCTACGTGGACAAGAAAGGCGGCAGAGCACTCTACGTTGATCCAGGTGCCAATGATCTCCTAGAATTTGGCGAAATCGATCTAGAATACGCCAACAACACTAAGTTCTTCCATCTAACATCCTTCGCCGGTGGAAAACCTTTCCAAGCTCAATGTAGACTCGTCAAGACTCTTTCTGACGTTGCGATAAGCCTTGATCCTGGCACTCTATATGCTAGAAAGGGCTTAGAGTCTTTGAAGCCCATTGTAAAACGTTGCTCAGTAATGTTTCCAAGTGGGCATGAAGTGAAGCTGCTCACTGGAAAAGACTATGAAAAGGGATCCAAGATTCTGACAAGAAAGGGTGTTGACATAGTCGCTGTGAAGCTTGGTGAGAGAGGGTGTTACGTCACAGATGGCCAAGAAAGCTATGTGGTAGAACCTTACAACGTAGAGGTCGCAGACACGACCGGGGCTGGTGATGCCTTTTGCGCCGGTTTCTTGTACGGTCTGATCGAAAACAAGGAGCTCTACGAGTGTGGAAAACTCGGGAACTTTGTGGCGTCCAGATGCATAACGAAGAGTGGCGCCAGAAGGGGACTTCCACGGCTTTCGGATTTGGGGAACATCTGACGGCTCTAGAGCTTTCGAGTCAGATATTCGACCACAGATTCGAACACTAGCCTGCCATCGCCATAGTCCGGCATCCTTTGCTGAGTTGTCCAGTCAGGAAGTTGCCAGCCGTAGTAGGCTCTCTCCGGATGAGGCATCAGACCGAAGACGATGCCACTTGGATTGCAGATTCCAGCGATGTCGTGCAATGCCCCGTTGGGATTTGCAGGATATCTTCCCTCAGCGTATTCACCGTTCTCATCGCAGTATCTGAAGACAAGTTGGTCATTGTCATACAGCTTTTCCAAGTAGTCTCTTTCCTTTTCCTTTGAGAATACGAATCGCCCTTCTGCATGCGCCACAGGGATTCTCAGTGTTTCACCTTTGGGGATGTTCTTCGTGAAGACACAGTTGCCAGAGTTTTCGTTCTTAAGGTGAATCCAAGCGCAGCGATAGCCAACAGGAGTATTGGTTGCCAGCGCAGCTTTTGGATATTCGCCGGCATTCCTAAAGCCTGGTAAGAATCCTGCTTCAACCAAGACTTGGAAACCATTACAGATTCCCATGATAGGTCTTTCCATTTCCACGAAGCGTTTCAAGTCAGGGCCCAGTTTGGCTATGAGGCTCTTAGCTAATATGGCGCCAGCTCGAACATAGTCTCCGTAAGAAAAGCCACCTGGAAATACAAGAGCGCTATAGTCGAGAAGGTTTCCCTTTCTGACCAATTCGTTGAGGTGAACGACTTCAGCCTTGATACCTAGGTCATCGAACGCGCTCCTAGTTTCTGCGTCACAATTCGTTCCGCCGACCCTCGCTATGCAAACGTGGATTTCAGCCTTCTTCACTGTTCAACCTCCTAGCGCCCTTTCCCAACAGACCCGCAGTTCAGCCAAGCTGGTGTCTATGAGTCTCTTGCCATCTAGACCGTGCACAGAGAAATTGCGATTCTTTTCGACTCTCCCGACTGCTGAATAGATCGAGCCCCTCATCAGAGTCTCGAAATCCTCTCTGCGTTTCTCGATGACTTCTACGAGGAACCGGCTGCTAGACTCAGAGAAGAGAACGAAGTCATTCCGCCGAATCTCCTTACCCCCAGGCACGTTTTCCAGAAGCAGCTTCATTCCGTAGTCGCTGCTGAAGGCCATTTCCGCCGCCGCGACCGCCAAGCCCCCCTCTGAAAGATCATGACACGACTTGATGTACCCAGCATCTATCGCCTTTCGCATCGCATCCATGATCTTTCTCCCTTGTCTTACTCTGACCCGAGGAACAGTTTTTCCCAAGAACCCGCTCATTTGGTAGTATTCCGAACCGCCCAATTCCGGATAAGTCTGGCCTACTAGGTAGATCGGGTTTCCTGGGTGTTTCAATTCCATTGATACCGCCTTTCTCACGTCGTTGATTATTCCGATCGCTGTGATTAGAAGCGTAGGAGTGACTGGGCCGAGAGGTGACTCGTTATAAAGGCTGTCCTTTCCTGAAATGAATGGAGTTCCGAAGCCTTTGGCAGTGTCGTAGCAGGCTTTGCAGGCCCTCATTAGTGAAGCTAGTCTGTCAGGTTTTTCAGGATTTCCCCATGTGAAATTGTCGAGTAGCGCGATTCTTCGTCCGCCTACCGAGGTGTTGTTTCGCAGGGCTTCGTCTATTGATGACGCAGCCATCCAGTAGGGATCGATCTTTCCATAATTCGGGTTCATGCCACAAGATATGACGAGCCCTTTCCAAGACTTTCGCAGCGGTTTGACTATTGCGGCATCATTTGGCCCACTGTATTTGCCTTGCAGAGGTTTCAGCGCAGTATTTCCTTTGACTTCATGGTCATACGTTCTCACCACTGATTCGCGACTGGCAACATTTGGGGAAGCTAGCATCTTTAATAAGACGTTCGGGAGGCTTTCTGGCTCAGCAAATTCAGGTTCAGCATACGGTGGCGCCTTCCGTCTTCCAGTCCTCTTGACTTTGGGCGGTTCAAACAAGAAATGCGTTGCTAGATACGCGACTCTCCTTCCTTGATAGTCAGCTCTAACAAACTGATCGTCTGTGAACCTGCCAATTGGAGTAGCCTGGACGTTTTCGCTCTCAAAGATTTTCAAGGCGTCTCGAAGGTTCCTTTTGGGAACACTTATGAACATTCGTTCCTGGGATTCAGAAATGTAGATCTCCCATGGAGCCATACCTGGGTACTTCAGTGGGATTTTCTCTAGCTCGATATGCACGCCGCAGTGGGATCGGTGGGCCATCTCACCGGCAGCACTGGAAAGCCCTCCGCCGCCCAGGTCAGTTATGGCGGAGCCTAATTCTTCATCTCTTATTTGGATGATCGCACGTCGTAGTTTCTCCTCCTCGATAGGATTGGCTATCTGAACAGCTGGCCTAGATACTTCTTCAGATTCTTCTGTCAGTTCAGCCGAGGCGAAGGTCACTCCGTGAATTCCGTCCCTTCCAGTTTTTCCTCCTGCTAGAACTGCGATGTCACCGGGCATCGTGTTTCTCACAAACTTCTTCATCGGGAGGATGCCCATGCACCCACAGTAAACGACGACGTTGCCCACGTAGCTCTCGTCAAAGTAGAGTGCTCCGTTGACCGTGGGAATGCCCATGTTGTTCCCGTAGCAGCCTATGCCCGCGACAACTCCTCTGAAGACGTATTTGGGATGCTTTATTCCGAGAGGGAGCTTCTCGTATTCGAAATCCAGTGGCCCAAAACAGAGGACGTCTGTGCACGCTATTGGATCAGCCCACACTCCAAGGACGTCGCGGATTACTCCCCCTGTTCCAGTTGCTGCACCCCCAAAAGGCTCAATGGCTGAGGGATGATTGTGCGTTTCGACTTTGGCTGCAACGGCATAGCCATTTTCGAACTCGATAATACCTGCATTGTCTTCGAATACGGAGAGGCACCAAGGCAGATTGAGTTCACGCGTTACGCCTGCTATGTATGTCTTGAACGGGCTCTCCACTTCCCCGTCTTCCGTGGTAATATTTCCTTTGAAGGTCTTGTGGAAACAATGTTCGGACCACGTCTGCCCAATTGCTTGGAGTTCGACGTCTGTGGGAGTTCTTCCATTCTTCCGAAAATATCTTTGAACGGTCTTCATCTCTCTTAGATTCAAGCCGATTCCTAGTTCTCTGCTTGCCTGCAGGAGCTGTCTGTCATCTGCATTAAGAAGGTCAACTGTAAATAGCTCGAACGGCAGATCTTGTTTGATGAACAGGCTCATTCTATTTCCTCTAACTCGAAGCTATAGTCATCTTTCGTTGGGTTTGCCAGCAGCCGTCTACACATCTCCTCTGCTACGCCTCTAGCTTCTCTCTGTGAAGACGCTTCGAAGATTATGGAGTAGATTTTCCCGACGCCAACGCTTTTGACTGGGTAGTTCAGCTCCTTGAGAGAACGCCAAGTCATTTCGCCTTCAGGATCAGAATGCCCGGGTTTCAGTTTAACCTCGATCTTCGCGTGGAACCTCATGGGTTATAGTCAAACAAATAAAAATTTAAGTGTTTTTGGACCGATTTTGACACTTTTCATTAACCTCGACAGGGTGAGGCTTCATTGTTACCAGTTAGGTTGTTCATGGAAATCTCTGTGTCGTGAGGCCCATACGCGATTTTCAAGCCGAAAAACGAATGCTGCAGTTGCCGAGACTAGCCGGACCTGGCAAGGCAACTCATGCTGATCATCCACTGGCCCAAGTCAAGACCATAACAACGACGAGTGCGATTCCAATTATTGTCGACGATGATTCATGGTTTGACCGGAGTGCAAACGGATGGTCTTGGGTGAACTCGGCAACAATCAAGCAGATCCCAGTACCAGCGAAAAACAGGAACGCGCTATGAACCCTCAGTAGCATTTTCAGTATAATCAACGACAGCATACCCCAATGATAATGCTCAAAAACCTCCAGTCGCTTCTCATACTTATTACCCCCGAGTCGCCACCACAAAAAATCGAGGATCAAACCTGCTAAGAGACCTATGCAAAGCCCAATCAGAAGGGAGCCCAGTTCAAGATTGCTTCCGAAGGCTTCAACCATGCAAATGAGATTGGGCCAGCGGGTATAAGAATTCATTTCAGCGCTATCTTTTTGCCTTTGTACAAGGCCACGATGTGTCCAGAGTCAGTTACTCGTCCAATGCGTTCAGCGTCAACCGCCGTTTTCTTGAAACTCTCAACGACGCCATTTTCCTCGGTCTTCTCCACGATGACTGCAAAACCCCAGCCCAAGTTGAAAGTCTTCAACATCTCCTCATCTGTAATGTCACCTCTAACCTCTGAAGACGTCTTCTGAATCAGGTTGAAAATGGGTTGCGGTGCGAAGTTGTCGAACTCGAATCCGATTCCTTTGGAGAACTCCATCAGCTTATCGAACTTCAGGTAGCCGTCACCAGTAATGTGGACCACGCCCTTGAATCGATAATCCTCGGCCACGGTCAGCAGCGGCCTAGCATAGATTCTCGTTGGTTCGAGAACCTCAGTGACGAGGTCTCTGTCAAAGCCATCGGGGATATCATTCGGATTGTATTTTCCGCCCCATCGTTTGAACAGGACTTTTCTTGCCAAGGATAGACCGTTGCTGTGAATGCCGGAACTTCTCAAGCCAATTACGACGTCTCCGGGTTTTATGTTGTTTCCATATACTATTTCGTCTTCTGTCAATTCGCCTATGCAGGCGACCACCATGTCGAAGCCCTTGTCTTCTGTTATTCCTTTGATGATCTCGGCTACGTCTCCTATTTCTCCGCTTGGGACTGGACAGCCGGCTTCAGTGGCTCCTTTCGCGATGCCTTTCATCCACGCCTCGACCAAGAGAGGACTGGAGACCTGGGCATGTATGTTGTCAACGACGGCTAGTGGGGTAGCCCCAGATCGTATCACGTCGTTTACGGCCATGGCAACTCCGTCTACGCCGATGGTGTCGTACTTGTCCGCGAGTTGGGCCACGAGAACCTTGGTTCCGACGCCTTCGATCACTAGGTCGAGATATCGGTCGCCTATTGGAAAGATGTTGCCGTACGGAAGGTGGACTACCTTGCCGTATTTGCTGAGCCTGTAGGTTTGCTTGAGAGCTGATAACGCTGCTTTGGATTTCGCCCTTAGTTCTCGGTCAACACCAGCTCTGGCATAGGAGAACTCTTCGGGCACCCACTTCACCATGGTTTCTATGTAACGATGTCACCGAGTCGTTTCTCTCTAGACGCTCTCTTCATCTCGAGAGCTATTCTGTCCCCCATGCTCATGATCTTTCTATATTTGGCATTCGCATACTGGGAACCGATTCCCATGTGGACATTGGTTCCGCCACCATGTCTCAGAGCCACGTCTTGGGTAACGGGAATGTGCATGTAGGCTTCTTTTCCCTCTGGCACATCGTACAGACCATAGTCAACAGCAGTCTTTGCTTCGGCGCCTCCGGTGAAGTCCACTTTGATTTTTGGTTTTAGTTCATATTTTGATATTCTGTCCCACGTGACTAGCGTCTGCAGGCACCAAGCGCCCACAATGCCAGGGGGTTCATGTTCTCGCGTGGCGAGCAGGAACCGGTCAGCATATCGGTGCATGTCTTTGAGCAACGATTCTCTCAGGCTCATGAGAACATGAGCTGTGACTTCAAATGATGGGACCCGTCTGATCTTCTCTTGAATGTCTATCGGCAGTCTCTTCACGCCGTCGAGGATCGTCTCCCTTCGTTCATCGATAGACAGGAACTGGTTTGCCAAGCAGACTCGTGTCTGTTCCCGGCTGACGCGGTACAATTTGGAGTACCAGTCTTCGGCATCTCCCCACGCACTATTGGCATCCAAGGGGGAGAAGAAGAAGTTGAAGTTTGCGTGTGGACCCAGAACGATTTGCTCAGCCCGTGCTCTTTCCAGACTTTCTTTGGTGAGGGTTCCTGCTTCCATTTCTTTCTCCACCTTTTCTTCTAGGTCTTGGGAGTTGGCTGCGAAGATGAATTCTCTTTCGAATTCTCTGTGGGCGTGTTCGGCCTTCACCAGAAGTGGTTCATCGATCGGTTCTTTGAATTGTATGCCTTTGTCAGAGACTGTGTACTCGTAGGATTTGGGATAAGGGATGCCAGCTTGATCAGCGAACCAGTAGTAGTCCTTCTCAATCTCTCCGCGGTTCTCGATCTTCAGGAGTTTTCTCGAGCCAACGATGGGAACGGCGAATTTCTTTTCGATGACGCTGCAAGTCTCGTCTCCGCCGACGTAAACGGAGAAGGCTCTGTTAGTGATTTGCAGGCACTCCAGGTTGATCAGATCGTCTACGTACTTCACAATGTCGGAGTATTTGTCGAGGATCAGCAGGACGCTTTTCCATTCATCTTTCTTTTTGATGTCGCTTGGATCACCTACAACTTTCAGATCTCTTCTAACGAGTTTCGGTAGGTCCTCTACGGTTTCGTCTGCCCTGCCAACCATGGGGTTTTGCAGGTAAATTCTCGCCCGTTGTGGGGTGACGTAGATGATGCTTCGCAAACCATAGTCTCGTTGGCCCTGCCAAGCGTCGAGTGCTGAATGGGAGCCTAAGTTGAGGCCAATTGGTTCCTGATATCTCTTGGCGATTTCCTGCATTTCGCTTCTTTCTATAACCATTGATATTTCTCCATTCAAATGGAGCTTCTTAGAGGTCTGACCTTCTACTAAAATTTTCTGCCCGTTAATCTTTCGTATGCTTCGACGTATTTTCTTGAGGTTTCTCTGATTATGGGATCGGGTAAGTTGGGGGCAGGAGGTGCTTTGTTCCATTTCAGGGAGTTCAGATAATCTCTAACGTATTGTTTGTCAAAGCTGTCTTGGTTCTTTCCTACGTCATATTTTTCTGCTGGCCAAAACCGTGACGAGTCGGGGGTGAAGAGTTCATCAATGAGCATGAGTTCCCCGTTTAATAGACCGAATTCGAACTTTGTGTCGGCGACAATGATGCCGTTGGCTTCAGCCTTCTTGGAGACGCGCTCATAGAGCTTCAAGCATGTTTGATCGATTTTTTGCGCCGCTTTCTTTCCGATTTTTTCGGAAACCTCGCTTTTGGTCATCTCGATATCGTGACCGGACTCAGCTTTGGTGGTGGGTGTTAGAAGTGGTTCCCGCAGTCTCTCTGCCTTTTCTAGTCCGCTTGGCAGCTTGATTCCGCAGACGGGCTTGCCATGGCTATATTTTTCCCAAGCAGAGCCATATAGGTAGCCTCGGACAACGAACTCGATCTTTATCGAGTCGGCTTTTCTGACTAGAACGGTTCTTTGGTCAAGGACGTCCAAGATATGATTGGGAATGATGTCTTTGGTTTGGTTGAACCAGTAGACTGAGAGTCTGCTAAGTGCTTCTCCCTTGTGAGGAATACCATCAGGTAGGACGACGTCAAAGGCGGAGATTCGGTCCGTGGAGACTATCAATAGTCGGTCTTTCAAATCATAGACGTCTCTCACCTTTCCTTTCTTGAACATGGGAAAGGGTAGTCCAGTTTCGAGCAGAACATCAGAACTCATTTTGCCTTACCTTTTGTCCTTCGGCCTTATAGATTTCTCTAACTCTTCGGCATCTGCGTAAACATTTCTTTTCATTCTCTCTCTAAGGCGGGCAATTTTATCATGCAGAGAATGGTCTGAGAGCGCAAGCATCCTTACCGCTGCTAAAGCGGCGTTCTCAGGCATAGGAATGTAGGCGACTGCGATGCCTTTCGGCATGACAGCGGATGAAAACGTCTTGGCCCATTCGTATTTCTCCGAATCTGGAGGACAAGCTATGACCGGATACTTTGTGTAGCCCGCAACTACCCCTGAAAGCGCATCCGACAAGCCCGCCACCGTTATGAAGATTGTGTTCTCCTCCGTCGCCTCGTATTCCTGCAAGTTGTCTAGCAGTTTTCTGGGAGTTCTATGTGCCGAGACAATCTTGTATTCGCAGGGAACTGGAAAACCTGCTTCTTCAAGGAAGGCGCCGATTCGTGAAGCGAAGGCGTAATCGCTCTTGGAGCCCATTAGAACAACGATTTTCTCTTTAGGCATAGTTAAGGATGCAAGGAGAGAGGATTTAAGTCTTGACTGGGCGTTTGCAGGATCTGATACGAATAGCTTAGGCTCACAGATCTTTGTATCTATTGAGTTCCCAGTCCGTAACGCTGCTCTGGAATTCGTCCCACTCTGTCGCCTTGATCTCCAAGTATTTGCCGAAGACGTGTTCCCCTAAGGCCTCTTTCATGAACTTGCTTTTTCTGAACTCTTCGATGGCTTCCCCCAAGCTCGGCGGCAGGGTCTTCATGTAGAACTTGGCAAGTTTCTTGTCGTCGAAGCCGTATACATCCTCTTCCACTGGAGCTGGTGGTTCGATCTTTTTCTCAATTCCGTCGAGGCCTGCGGCAAGCATTACGGCAAAGGCTAGATACGGATTGCAGCTTGGATCGGGACACCTTAGCTCGAGTCTGGTTGATTTCTCTCGTCCTTCGCTGTATCTGGGAACTCTGATGAGGGCGGACCGGTTTCTCTGGCCCCAGCAAATGTATACTGGCGCTTCGAATCCACGGCGAAGGCGCTTGTAGCTGTTCACCGTAGGACATAGAACGGCTGCCATCTCTCGGATGTGTTTAAGCTGACCGCCCATGAAGTGGTAGGCGACTGGGGACAGCCTGTACTTGTCCTTTTCATCATAGAAGACGTTGTCGCCCTGTTTGTCAACCAAGGATTGGTGGACGTGCATTCCGCTTCCATTGACGCCGAAGATAGGTTTGGGCATGAACGTTGCGTTTAGCCCCTTGCTATGAGCCACCGTTTTTATGGCTTGCTTGAGGATCATTACATTGTCCGCGGTTTCCAGTGCTCCCGCGTATTCGATGTCTATCTCGTGTTGGCTCGGGGCGCATTCGTGGTGGCTCATCTCAACGTTTATTCCCAGTTTCTCGAGGGTCGATACCATGACGGCGCGTATGTCGGTTGCGAAGTCTCGAGGAGAGAAGTCGAAGTAGCCCGCGGTGTCGTGGTAGGTTCGGGTCTCCTTGGATCTGAAGAGAAAGAACTCGGTCTCTGGTCCCACGTAGTAGGAGTACCCTTTTTCCCCGGCCTTTCGCTGGAGCCGTCTTAGAACGTACCGGGGGTCACCGATAAAAGGGGTCTTGCCGGGTTCATGAACATCGCAGATCATCCTTGCGACGTTCTTCTCGTCCCTTGGCCAAGGAAGAAGGACGTACGTTGAGAAGTCGGGAACCAGTAGCATGTCGCTTTCATGTATCCTAGTGAAACCCTCAATCGAGGAGCCGTCGAACCATTTTCCGTTATCGAGGCAATCCCTCAACTCTCGCGGGGAAACGGTCACACTCTTTAGCTGGCCTGACAAGTCGGAGAACATCAAATCGAGGAATTCAACTTTGTCACGCTTCACCTTTTCAATGATCTTCTCTTTATCCATAGAAACCACAACTCTACGCAGAATACGCCACTTAACTCTTTTATGGTCTCAGACTCTCGACTTAAGATTTTCTCACACCAAAATACCGTACTCTCACGACAAGCCAGCACTGAATGCAGTGGACCGGGCGGGATTTGAACCCGCGGCCTCCTGAGTGCAAGTCAGGCATTCATTCCAGACTGAACTACCGGCCCGATGGCATTGATGATAATGGAAGAAGAACTAAACTCTTTCGATAGCGAGTCTACTTGGTTGGAAAGAATTGTGACTTGCGATTAGCCATCTCAAGCCACGTAGTAGTCAATGACCTTTTTCATTCTCTTCGGCCGAGGCGGCGGCCCGAGCTCAGAGATCTTCTTCAGTATTTTCACGATTTGTGGTTGAAAACGTACAAGATCTGTAAAGGTCACGAGTCCAACTAGCTTCGGTCCTTTTATGACAGGCAGCTTTTTGATGTTCATTCTAAACATAAATTTTGTGACGTCCTCCACATCCATATCGGGTTCTGCAGTCCTTAGAGGGGCTGACATGATTTGACGGATCCTGACCTTCTCAGGGTTCTTTGACTTGGCTAGGATCCTCTTCAAAAAGTCCCTTTCTGTAACGATCCCTACAGGTTTGTCTTTCATGGTTACGACTAGGCACCCTATTTCGTGCTTGTTCATGAGGTTTACTGCATCTCTTGCGTTCTTGCTGGCGTCTATGGTTACCACCTTGTCAACCATGACATCTTCAACTTTCAGCATCGTAGATACCTCAGACTAAGCTGCTTCTTTGGGGATTTTAGGATTATGGATTTCAGATAATTCCTGCAAATAACGGTCCAAGAAATATTTCTAGAATCTACGGTGTCGCTAGCTTAGCTAAGTCGCTTCACCCAACGCGCCCTCTTTTTATACGTGTACAGCTGAGAAGAAAGCAATCTCTCTTTCTAGCGACCTCGAGGTCCTAGAAAAGACTACGCGTCAATTGCCCGATTCTGAGACTGCACGATGGTGATGCCTATAAGAGGACTCTAGAGAACTTTCACCTTGCCCCGCAGCCAACGAAAGCTTTGACTCACTTAAATAAGCAACATGAGACCACTTGGATAGACTCTAATGATGTTACGCTATGGCGTTAAAATTGTCAATACCCACGTTTGCAGGTGTTAAGGAGTATGCCCAATTTTTTGCATAAGCGCTTTATGCATTTCCACCATATGGGTTGAGTGCCCAAGTTGGGAAGCACGCTTGAGCAGGCTGACAAAGCCGAGTTGGCTTCTTGACTGTTGGTTGCAGTTCGCTCTATGAGATCGCATCAAATGGAATGAGTTGCGGCTGATGGCTGAGCGGCCGATCAGGTAGCGTTGGTGTGCTAAGGCTTAGGCCCGATTTGGGCTTTTTCATTTTTTCACTGTTTTGCGTGGGGGTATTTTTCTCTGATTCTGGCATCGGCCATTTTCGCGATCATTTTCATACTAATCAGAACGTATGGGACACCTTTGAGATCAGCGAGGTCTGCCGGTTTCTGGTCTTGAGTCACGACTACTAGGTTGTTGTTCTCAGCGTATTCGATGACTTTCCTGTCTTTTGCCCCCTTCAACCCTGCATCTTGGAGGGTTATCACATCCCAGCCGAGAGTCTCGAAGTATTCTTTGAGTCCGGTGTACATCTCGTCGAGAAGCAGTTTCAAGGTGTGTTCACATCTGGCTACCTTCGATTCTGGATGTTTCGTGTATTTAAGAGAAGTGCCTAGTTTCTGAACAGCTATTGTGGTGTGAGTGCTGGGCTGGGCGATCGATTCAGACCAAAAGGTTTATATCCTCGTAAACGGTTTACGTAAACTGGTTACGCGTAAATGATTTACGCATAGAGGAGGTTGAAAAGACTGCATCAGAACGAAGGAAAAGAATGGAAAGAATGGTATAAGGAATCACTACGCGAGTGGAAAGAAAGATACCGAAGCGCTCTCCAAGAATGGAGAGACAAGTATCGTGAGTGGAAGACTAAAGCTAAGTCCGAAGAGGCGTTTCCGCATCTACCGCCCATGCCACCTATTCCGCCACTGCACTCTATCTCGTCCAGCCGAACCAACGTTGTGGCCTCACGCATAGGCACGGAGCAGCTTCAGGTTATCGACATGTTGATTGAGGCCGGGGTCTTTGGCACGCGATCCGAAGCCGTGGCCTATCTTGTAAACGAGGGAATGAAAGCGCGACAAGACATTCTCGACAAGGTCTCTTCAGCGCTCAAAGAGATCCGAGGGATACGAAAGAAGGCGGAAGAGCAGGTGAGGAGATTGAAAGAAGACATCGGCGTCGCAGAGCCACATGTTGAAGAGACAGAAGCAGAGAGCGAAGAACCCAAGGAACGGAAAACGATGTGCTTTGCGTGTGGCAAAAAGCTGTCCAATCTGCCTGAAGATATCTCAGTGTGTCCGTATTGTGGAACTGAGATTGAGGAGGATTAATGCAAGCAGTCTACTGGAGGAGATGGGTAGTGTTTGAGACAACAAGCAGCGTCGGAATAGCAAAGAAGAAGCTGATCACGTTGGTCCGACTGATTAGGGGATCGAAGAGAGAATACCCTAGCATTTCCTCACACGACACTTCTTATGATCCAGTGGAGCTACGTACAGAATTTATGGAGGCCGAGGCGAAGAAGGCGCAAGCGCTATTGTACTGGAACATTACACGACGCCTCAGAGCGCAATAGTCTTCTTCAAAACACTCAGATACTGCGATTTCCGTCGCTTCGGCTGAGAGGCGCGCGCCCAGGAAAAGTCGCGTTGGCTAAGACTTGTAGTCCAACCGAATCGAAGAGGTGCTCGTCTTCTATGGTCTATTTGCCGAGTTCTCTCTCGACTCTTTCTCTAATCTTGGGAATTCTTTCGGTGATCATCTCTCTGATTTTGGCTTTGTCGTCGTAGCCAAGGTCATTGGTCCATCCGCTGGAGGCGAAATCTGCACCTATGCCCATTAACGCCCCCACCAAGTATCCGAGATAGAAGTCTCTGGGCGAGGATAACGAGATTTCCTCTTGGAGAAAGGCTAGAACTCCGACAAGGTTTCCTTCTTCGATTACTCCGTCCATTATTCTCCCGACGAAATCTTTGGTAGACTTATCCAAACAATCGTCACCTACCTGAGGTCTTGCTGCCAAGCTGTAGCGGCTTTCTCTCTTCGTCTTTCAGATATATATGGTTCGTCATCTTTCCCTCACGTTCTTTATCTCAATGGTCCGTGTTTCTTGGTTGCACCCCAACACCGTCCCTAGACGCGTTGTTCTAAACTGTAGGATAATAAGAGCGCAGATTGCGTTTATGACATGTAGAGTTGTGGGTTTGAGGAGATTCTTTGTTGCCTACTTTTCTATTTTGGTAGTCACGTTTTCGCTCGTCGTCCTCTTGCATGAGACTTCTAGTGCTGATCAAGGATATCTTGAAGTTGATTTGGAGGATTTAGTTGTCAACATTGAAGCCTTCCAGGACGTGAAAATTGGAGCGAAGGGAACTGTGCAGTTCTGGGCGAGTTTCTACATGTACGCGGACTTCTGGCTTGCCGTGGACACACAAGGTAGACACGGAATACCGGTTGTGGTGAGAAATGCTGGACTATCTCAGCCATCCGAAGACGCGTCAATAGAAGTTGGGGAACCATAGAATATTGTGAGCTTGAGGGGGGTTTGCTTGTCTGGACGCAGCCTCGTGGGAGCTCGCAGAGAAGATTGTGTCAGGAACAGGCACCATTAGGTTCTTGGACTTTGAAGGCGGGTTCTACGGCATAGTCAGCGATGATCACCTCCACCATGACCGAGATGAAGACCACAATAGAAGAACTCGAAAACAACGAAGAAAGGTCTTCATGTGATAGAAGTCTGTGAATTGTGCGAGAGACTTTTTCGCGGAGCGCCGCGTAGCGGCAGAGAACCCTAGGACAGGGGTTGCAGTGTTTCGGACACCCTGCTCGTTGCCGAAAGTGAGAGATAGTCGGCTCATTCTCGCTTGACCATGCAGCGGGGTCTACTTGATCAAGCAAAGAGTAAATCGCCTTGGGAAGAGTTTCAGATTGGCTCTCGCAAGTTGGAGACAACAAGTCAGAAGAAAAGAAAAAAGGGGAGTGTTGACCGTTATTGTTAGCTCTTCCTCGACTCCATGGATCGCTCATGCTTCTCTCTTGTGGCGCACAGCCCAGCAAAAATCACTAATATGCTGCTGACGATGGTCGTGTAGATACCTAGGCCGCAACCTATGCCTGCTCCGGTAATGGTATTGATCTGCCCTTGGACAAAGACAAAAGTGTGGATCACCGAAGTTGCGATGAGGACACCAGCGATTATCAGAATCGCTGCTTTGAGACGTCTTTGGCGCACCGTTTTGGGCTTGTGCAAGCCTACTAGGGCCACAACGTATCCTGCTGCTGCTAGGTAGAGCGTCAGCACCGGACCTGCGCTCCCTGCGACGGTTTGCCAGTCAGAATGCACGAGTGAAGGCACTCTGGCGCCTATATACTGGATGTCTTCAGTTATCGAGATCAATCCATCCTGGAAAGGATGAAGGGAGATGTCGACTTGATAGGGTGCCTCGGTGACCAACGTTCCAGTGACTATCACCCAGTTGAGTGCTAGGGAGACTGCTCCCAAAATCAACCCAGCGTAGCTGAGGATGAATGTGATGCGCCACCAGGTTTTGCCGTTCTTCACTCTCTTGACGGGGGGAATGTACGCGATGAGTCCAACAGCTATGATTGCTCCTGCCATCAGAATCGGGTGGAACTGCCCGACCGCACGGGGTTTGACTCTCAGGGTCGTCGATGTGTGCGCGTTCTCGTGGTCGGTATCACCTAGGCGACGAGCCGTGATCACCCACTCTCCGCCGTCGACGAAGAGGCTGTACGGATAGCTCTGATCCAGCGAGAGGATATCGTCGAAGCTTCCTTTACGCCTTGAGTACACAGTGTGTTCGATTTCGGTTCCGTTTGGCGTCGTATAAGTCACTAGAATTGGAACGCCAGCTTGACTGGGCACGATGGTTCCTTGGATTACTATCACGTCGCCACTAGCAATTGTCTCATTGGAGATGTCTATTGTCAGAACGGGAGCTATCTTCCAGTGGGCAGTCTCACTGATGGCACTGGTAATGGTCACTAGAGCTGGATTATCGGAGCCACCGTAGGATCCTTCGCCAGTCGCGGTCCATCCATACCACACGTATCCTTCACCTTCAATGATTTCAGGAGCTGTGGCCTCGATTGGGACGACCGAGCCAACGTCGTACCAGCCACTTTCCGGAATGACGACTCCAAGGTTCGTGGACATTGTTAGGTGGAATTGCTGGATGAAGACTGCTTTCGCGGTCTTCGGCGCATCCATCAATATTGTTGTCGAGGCTGCGGTTTTGCCAACGATGTCGGGTCCAATCCAGCTTTGGAATCGATAGCGAGATGAAATGCTGTCTCCGCCCGTGGGAGAGTGCACCGAAATCGGCGCGTCCGTTCCCTCGTCGTACCAGCCGTCGCCGCTAGGATTGTCGAGATCCGTGGGATCCGTTAGGACTGTTAGATAGTATTGTGTCTTCCAGGTCCATTCTATGGATGAGGGGGCAGTTATGTCGAAGACAACCTGAGTGCTGGGGCCTTCACTGGGAACGGAGCCAGTTCCGAACCAGCCTGTGTTTCGGTAGCGGCTGCCGTCGCTTTCTCCAGCTGGGCTTTGAACTGAAGCCGTGATGACGTCGCCTTCGTCATACCAGTGGTCGCCTACCGCTGGATCGGGTGACCCCTGATCGGAGATGACGGTGAGTTTGTGTTGTCTGACAAAATGTGCCACGGCAACTTTGGGTGAATCCATCAGAATCTGCGTGGCTGGGCTGCCCTCGTCATCGATGCCTATTCCCGTCCAGTGATCAAAGCGATAGCGCGTTGTCACACTGTCTCCACCAGTGGGAGTTTCTACTGCCACGTTTGCATAGGCTCCTTCACTGTACCAACCACTATGCTGAGGACCATCGAGCCCAAGGGGATCAGTGACCACCTCGAGGTAATACTCGGCGTCGTAATGACCTGTAACTACGGTAGGAGCAGTGACCACGATTGATGTGTCGGTCGTGTTCCCAGAGACGGACGTTAAGACGTAGCGGGTGGTTCCTGCTATATCTGTGAGTGGAGAGGGATAGCTGAACGCTACGCTGGAGCCCTCTGAGATCCAAATTGACTGAGGAAGCGCTTCAGAGAGTTGGGTTCCGTCGATGGTTACATACACGGGCTCGGAATCACCGATTTGTTCGAAGGCTAGAGTGTACTCTGTTCGATAATTCAGCGTGACTGTTTTGTCTGAATCCATGAGCACTGTGGCGGATGGTGCGCAGTGTGAGAAGACGTATCGAACATCGCCCTTGGTGATTGGACTCTCTGGATAGCTGATGGTAACCGATGTGTCTTGGTCACAGAGCACCTGTTTTTTAGTGGTGAACGTGCCTGCTCGGCTGGTGCCATGCTCGATCCACGTAAGGCTGATACTTCCTCCGATGGCTTCAATCGGCGTGGCGGTCACGGTCAGTGTGTAGGAGCCAATGAGCTGTAGCTCTCTGTTCACGTAGGTAGCGCTAACGAGATTGCCGAACTCATCCTCCGCATCAATCACGTTGGCACTCTGTCTCACAACGGCGTCACCAGCCGTTGCTACAAACGTAACCGTTACCACTACGCTCTGACCCGGCTCGAGGGCAGTCAGGTTTTCCCACTGAATAGTTCCTGCGGTCTCATCATGTGCATCTTCAACGGGATCGGCGGTCGAAAAGTTGAGGCTGGTGGTTTCATACGCGTCGTCCAGAGGGATTTGTGTTAGCTTGGTGTTTCCCAGGTTCTCTACGCGTATCTGATACGCCACGAAGTCTCCTTCGTATCCGGGATTTTCGGAGACCAGCGTCTTCTGTACCCGTAACAGTGGTGCCGATTTGACCGTGGTGGTGTCGTTCACGGAATCATAGTTTCCGCTCGTCACGCCCGTCGCGGTTATTTCAGCGATATCTTGGGTGGCGGCGGGAGTGCTATAGGGGACAGTAATGTTGATCAAAATGTAGATCAGGCCGTTTTTGGGCAGCTGACCAACATCTACATAGCCGCTGCCGTCGGTGTCCTCGAGGACTGTTCCATTGTCAAAGCAGAATGTATAATCCCATCCCATGAGCGACGTACAGTTCAGATCGATGACTTCGGTTTGCCCGCTGTTGATCATGATATGTCGATAGACCATTGCATCGCCAGGATTCGCGTAGCGCGAGTAATCTGGCGCCAATGTTATCCCCGCAACGCTCTTGACGATCGTTAGCTCATCCGCGAGGCCTGAGACAGTCGGGTCGAACATGGAGGTCGCGACGAGATAGACATCAAGATAGGCATCACCAGAGCCGCTGGTACCTGCTGCCTCGGTGACTCGGAGTATGCTCCAGGCCAGTTCGCCGCTTGCAAGCGTGACGTCGGTAACGACTCCATGGTCTGTCCACGAGGTGCGGTTTTCCTGGTTGGTGTCGTACACGGTGGCCACTGGGATCATTTGAGGATATCCTGTGGAGTTGAAGAAATCTATTTTCCACGCATGGTTGGCGCTTGAAGGGTTGTAGGCAACGGATCTGAGGGCGATATTGAACGTGTCCAAGCCATTTCCAGTGTTCTCGATGGTAACATTGTATTCAGTCCACTCGTCTGTGTGAGGCGCAACGCTATGGATTTGATCATGATAAACATCCACGCCTGCTGCTTGTGTCACAGTAATTGTCACATCTGAGATTAGTTCAACTCGGGCGCCAGTATCAAGCTCGTACGTCAGATGGGCGGTGTGAACTAGCTCGCTGCTTACAGGGACATTCTCGACCATAGCTCTGATGGTGATGGTTCCAGCTTGACCTGATAGAACATCCCCGCGGCTCCACCGGAAAAATCTAGTTTCAGGATCACTCACACCATCGTAGAATGGATTGGAGCTGAGGAGAATCAGACCTGAAGGCATCCACTCGAAGATCGTGACATTGTACGCAGCCACGTCCATGAAATTGGCATAGGCGATCGTGAAGGCCACCACATCTCCTGGCTTGGAGAAGTTCGAGTCAACAGTGGTTTCAAACGTCATCGCGGGGTCGAGGGAAGAGGCTGGTTCCGTGCTGACAACCGGTATAAAACCTATCGAAAAGGCAAGAATGCACAGAAATGGTAAAATCGCGTACCAACGATGTAGACGGTTTTTGTTTGACTTTTTCAGCTTCGCTAAACTCTTGAATGATTTAGAAATCATGCTGATTCCCTTTAGTCTAGTATTCGTCGAGATAGTCTCTCTTTGGAAGCTATATTGAGTCTTACTTCAGAAGTCTGCATATTTCATAAATCGACATACACAAGCACTGTGTTAGGCGTCCTCGAAGACTAAGCGGATTGGATTCGATTGAGATGAGCTTGACTGTTTCCTTGTTGGTCAGCTAGGTTGGCATGCGAGTAATTCGGGGTGTGCATCAGATGTGGGTTGAGAGCCAGCACTTAATTACTGCCAATTTGTGAGTTATGGGAAGAGGAAGATTCGTTGACGGAAGAGGGTGCTCAGGCAGAGACCACCAAACCAGGGCGACTCGAATTCCACTTTCCGCTGCTAGCCATTCGCACCACAATGTTTTCTGGAGTCTTCAATCGGCTCGGTGCCCTTCGTACCTCAGGCTACCTGGCGTGGGCAGCGCTTATCGTCGTGCCACTGGTTGCAGGTCCAGGGCTCTATCTGATTTTCAATAGCCTCGTCACTTTGCTGTGGACACCAGCCGCGCGAGAAATTGGACGTGAGCTGGGACCTGGAGTGTACTTGCCGCTCCCAGGACTCAATCCCTACCTCCCGCTCCTCTACGGTTGGCTAGCCTTAGTCATCGCCATAGTGATCCATGAGGGCCTGCATGGAGTAATCGCGCGACACCTACGATTCAACGTCAAATCGAGCGGACTGCTCTTCTTCTTAGCCATCCCCATAGGCGCCTTTGTGGATGTAGACGAGGAGCAGATAGCAAAAGCCAAACCCCGAGATTCTGCGAGGATTATGGCGGCTGGAGTCAGCGGCAACATCGCCGTCGCGGGAGTCTGTCTGCTCTGCGTTCTCGCAATCACCAGCGGGTTGACGCCGATTATCGACGGATTATACGTCTTTGAGGTTGTAGAGGGAATGCCTGCTGAGCAGGCTGGCTTGTTGGCGGGCGACGTGTTAGTGCGAGTTGAACAAATCGACGCTGTCACCTACGACGAATTGGCAGCGTTACTAGACGCGAAACGCCCCGGGGACACCTTGGAGGTGAGTGTGGTGAGGGGAGACATGTGGACAGATCACTTTTCGACATCTGTGGAACTGACTGAATATGAGGGGCGCACCTTCATGGGCGTGACACTGGGTGACATACGAACGGAAAATCGACTCACGTCTTATCAATCGCTCAATCCAGCTACGCTTTCCAAATATCTGATTCCCCCCGCGGTAGCTCCCGGTCTGGTGCCGTTCTCTGAGGCATTAGCTCCATTCTACGTGCATGCACTCGGGGCCCACTGGGTGACCCTAGCGAACATCTTCTTCTGGTTGTGGTTTATAAACGTCAACGTGGCCATATTCAATGCTCTACCCATCTACCCTCTAGATGGAGGACGCCTCTTCGAAATCGCACTGCAGAGACTGTTGGGTCGGAAGACAGACGATAGGATGATTTGGGGGCTTACGTATGCAGTCACTATCACCTTGATCGGCGTGTTGTTGTTAACTATGGCCCTTCCCTTCATTCTCTAGCCTCCGCGACTGCACACGAAAATAGAAGCAACTATCGTATGATAATGCTCTACTGACTAGATATCGATTTACATATGCTTTCAAGCGGCTTGCGCGTGCACAGTGACCACATTTGTTTTGTGCTACGCATCGTCTGGGCATATCGCTTGTAGGCCATTAGACACGAAGGCATCTGAACTAGAGGCTTCGACCTGGTCATGGCGTATTTCCACATCTCTATGTTGACAAGAAAGAATCGCACAAACAGAAAGAAAAAGGGGGAGTACCTTCTAGGTTGGTTTCTTCTTCACTAATATTACAACTACTATCGCGGCTACTGCTGCTATGGCAGCGAGGATCATGGATCCTATGCTGAACCAGTAGGTTGGCGTTGTGGTTTCGTCTATGCCACCGACTACGTCTTCGATGCCCCCGATTAGATCCTCGATGTTATCTACGCTCGTTTGCATAGTGCCTATGTCTGTTTCTATAGTTGCGGTGTCGCCTTCTAAGCTAGTTACTTTCGCGTCTATCTCAGTGAGATCCACTTTGATGGTGTCTAGGTTTGGGATCACTACGGTGGCTACGTTGTCTACGATGTCAACTATGTGGCTATTTTGGCTTGTCAACGTTGGGCTTATTAGGAAGGATGCGGTTGCGTGTCCGGTTGCGGTTATCATTCCTGTTCGATAGCGGGCTTCTAGCGATAGCGTATATGTTCCTACGACGGCATCGAAGGGAATTGCATAGGTAATTTTGTACAAGCCCACTGCGAGCATCTCAACGTGAGGCATTAGGTCTGCTTGCTGATTCCCGTTTTCGAAATACATAGTGGCTTCCCATATGGAAGCGTTTATTGCATTGCCGTGAAGCGACGTTTCCACGTAGAATTCAGCGATTTCACTTCGGAAGTGAATGGTGCCTACGCGGATTCCGACGTCCAATTTTTCGTAGGGAGCCAAGTACAAGAGGCTGTTTTCCAGAGCAAAACTGTCGCCATTCTTGTACGCATATTCTAGCGTTTGCGAGGAGGCGATGATTACTCCTGACCCGTGAGGGGCTTCGATGTACACTGGGGTGAATGGTGATGCGCCTTGTTCAAAGATTTCGATATGTCCAGATGGATAAGGAGATGCGAAATACCCGTGCGCAGATGATCCCCAATTGTCAAGATCGGTATTAGTGATCTCGTTGGGCGTTCGCACAACGGGGTGAGATTCCGCACTAGATACGATGTTAACGTCGTTAGTGGACCCTGATGTATAGTTGATTCCGCCTGGAAGCATGTCTATCCATGAGCCTCCGTTCCATCCATTGTCGGCAGCATGGATTTCGAGCACGCCACCCTTTTCTACATAGCCTTCGAACCACGTGCGTGAAGCGTTCACCGTGTCATAGAAGACCTGCGGTTGATCTGACACAATCACCACTTTAGCATACGCGGAAAGGTCGACGCCGGCAATGTCACTGGAGTTATACAGGTCGTACGGTATGCCGTATCGTTTTAGAATCAGCTCGTTAGCCGGGTAATCCCATGGGTCTGCGTTCTTGAATAGGGCCACGCCGAATCCATATCGATCAACTGGAGCATCTATTGCTGCATTCACTACGCCTGACAAAGCTGTCATAACCATCATCGCAGCTAGGAGGCCCAAGCTCGTTGACGCCACAATGCTCTTGAGTGAAGGTGCTCTCGACATTTTTCTCATCTCGTTGAATCTATGAAAAGCAACGTAACCGTGCATCACCCTTAAATAGCTTATTACATCTAGCGGCAAATCGGTGCGTCTGAAGAGTGGACACCTAGCTGGTTGCACCGTTTTTCCCGATGTGCCCTACCATTCCAAGCCGTGTAGGGGCTTTTGCCCAATGTTGTTCTACCGCTGAATTGACTATATATCGTATTAAGCACAAATCCTGACGCTAGTCCACGCGTAGACCGCCTTACCTTGCTATGAGCCTGGAAATACGCCCACCCAGCTAGAGGCGTTCGAGTTTGAATACGACCGGCCTGAGCCCGTCAGTGCAACAACGCACAATAGATGTCTCTTTCTCTGTTGCTCCTGAGAAGTTGCCACCGTACTTCAGTGTGGTTACCACTTTGTACAGGTCGTTCCAAGCCCAATGGCAGAAACCGTCTGGCATTTCCCCGTCTTCCCCGACGACATACTCCTGCCCCACCTCAAATTGACTGCACGCCGCTGAACTCTCGCCCGTTGGAGGGTTGCCGCCGAATATCTCCTGTGTGCTCAGCTTTTTCAGAATCGTTATCTTGACGCGGCCGCGTTCGACCATGGGATCACCGGCTTCTTGTGGTTCGACTCTCTAATTACTCTTGCCAAAGAGAAGGGCACGGTTTGTGGCCCATTTCTTCTTGATGTTAAGCTCTTTCGCGAGGAGCGTGTGCATGCATGTCAAACTTCCATCTTTTCCAATTTGACCAACCTAGCTGGCCCTGCTAGATGTTTCTCCCGTGGGGTTGCTCGGACCCCCGTGGCATGATGTGCGGACAGCTACATGATGCCCTCTGGGGGAAAAGCCGAGGCAGCGGCATAGAAAGTCTCATATTCAATGCCTTTGAGTTTATGATGTGAACTCGATGTCGCAGCTCGAAACAGATCTCGAAGCTTTATGCAATCTAGCAAAGGAACGCCAAGCAACAAACGCAGTGTCCTTTGATGCTGAAGGAGTCGTTGTTGATGAAAGGGTCAGACTGAAGTGTCTTGTACCAGTGTGCGATGACTATGGCTTGAACTTGATGTGCCCTCCTAACGTGATGGGTGTTCAGGAATTCAGAGAGGTGTTAACCAAGTACAGTTGGGCGATACTCATCCAGATTGAAAGGATGATACCAACTTATATGAAAAAGGAAATACAGCAGGCGAAAGACGTTGCAGCCCTCTACAAGAGCACCAAGTTCTTGGACAGCTACAGAAAGTCATTTGATCCAATCAAATCGAAACTGCATCGTATAGTCCACGAGGTAGAGGCGCAGGCATTCGGACTAGGATATCGGTTTGCAGCCGGATTCATAGGTGGATCATGCAAGTTGTGCCCTGCGTGTGTGGCCATCAGCAACTCACAGGAACCTTGCAGACATCCTTTCCGAGCTCGACCATCCATGGAAGCGGTAGGAATCGATGTGTTTAAAACAGCCGAAAACGCAGGCTTGCCCTTCACCATTCCCCCAAAGAACAAAACAGTATGGAATGGACTTGTTCTAATCACTTAGTCACTCACGCGCCCGCAGATACGTATACGCCAAAAACGACTATCATGAGTGCCCAGAAGAGCGGGTCTGTCACTTCTCTCCATCCATGCACATAAGAGTTATCTACCTTTGTTGGCTGCTTATCGAGAACGTTGTATAGACGATGATTGTGAATAAACCCAAGACTAAACTCACCCATCCACCCTTGATTCTGCCAGTTTGTCTTGTAGGCGCCAACGTGCAAGGAAAACCTAACTTCGAGGCAATCGCATGGCTTAGCATGGCGGACTACAATCCACATCTCCTTAGCATATCGTCCGAAAAGCGTCACCACACGAACAAGGGGATACGGGAACACAAGGAATTCAGTGTAAACATACCGTCAGCCGACATGGTTGCGGTGACAGACTACTGCGGCACACATTCAGGCGAGAAAGTTGACAAGTCCAAGGTTTTCAGTGTCTTCTTCGGGAAGCTCAAGAATGCGCCTATGATAAGTGAATGCCCCATCAACGTCGAATGCAGACTTGTGAGAACAGTCGAGCTGCTGCATGGCGAAGTGTTCATCGGAGAGATCGTTGGAGTATACATGGAAGGCAAGTATCTGACCGACACTAAGCCGGACATGAGAAAAATCAACCCCCTCATATTCGAGGACGGTCTCGGCAACTATTGGAAACTCGGAGAACACATTGGAAGAATCGGCAACATGGAAAAGAACCACAAACCACACCCTGAATGAAGGCAATTGCATGCATGCGGTTCACCAGCATTTCTCTTGCGATCAACTACCCGTTCATTAAATCACGAAGAAAGAAAAGATTGCGGAGAGAGCTTGGAAGAGTGTCGAGGGGAAATGGCTCTCTCCGAGTAGAGGGCTTCTCCTCTCTCTCACGTGTATGCAGTGAACAAAGAGAACAAGGACGAGACCAAGGACGCCAATGGCTATGAATCCTCTTCTTTTTCCAGGGGTTTGCCACGAGTCATAAGTGAGAATTCTATTCTCAAGCCTGCGATAGCACCTCTCGGGCAAACTCCTTGGCCTTCTGCAGATCTTCGGAGCTGGGATGTTTTCTGACCTCCTCGAAATATTCCTCATATCTATCAGCAGAGGCGATGGCCTCGCGCTTTATGAATTCTTGGACGGGAGGAGAGGGCACACCTTGGCAATTGTAATAGCCCCTAAAGTCAATGTTCTTTTCTCTGCTTGTGTTCTGGAAAGATGAATGGCATTTGGATGCCCATCTATAGAACCCGGCTGGGGAGGTTGCATGAGTGAAGAACCCGGCGAGCGCGAACTTGGGTGAGTGGGGGATCGCTTCTAAGATTCGTTTGACTGGGGGCGCCAAGTCCGTCGAATGGCAAGCTGAACCCAGAAAAACCACGTCGTAATCATTCAGATCGTCCACGGCGATCTCACCGACTCGCTTCAAATCGGCCTCATGCTTAGTTGAAACTTCTTCACAGATTGCTCTAGCAACCTGCTCGGTGTTGCCAGTTTCGCTATAGTAAGCGACCAAAACTCGCATCTACGCAACTCCTGATTCTAGCCCTACCGACTGCACCAACGCCTTGACTTGACAAGCAACACACTTAAGACTTCCTGATCCGCCTCTTGCATGGGTACTCTGTTCTAGGGGTGTTAGATGTCCTCCTCGGTTTTCTTCTCCTACAATACTGGAAATGTTAGACACCCTTGAAGTGCGATCACATCGTTCCAATCAAGTCTAAGCTCGGTTGCTTTGTTGGAGGCAATGCTGAAAGCTCGAAGCAAGAGACCTGACTGATGGTCCCACATGCATGCAAAGCAGATCTTGGGTGCAGCCGCTTCTGCTCGGAACCTCAACTTCGGAGGTTCTAAGCTGCATTCACGCGAGAAAAGGATGAAAGGTGGTTCGGATTGGCGAATCGTTTAGGGATATTCCCGTTGCTTGCCCCAGTTCCTGCCGAGTTCGGCGATGTCGCGGATGTCGACGCGGTCGTCGTTGTTGTGGTAGGTGGGCTCAGGCGCGATGTCGGCCTGCGCGTTGTAGCCGGGTGATCCGGAGGTTTTGCCGTAGGCTTTGCCAGCGGTGCTCATGTCGTAGATGTTGATGAGACCGTCTTCCTCGTTGGGTGTGAGACTGCTCACGTCGCCGATCCAGTGGAACTGCTCCGTCAGCTCGGTCACCATGCCTTCGACGGTCTGCCAGTAGTGCGCGGTCGGGTGCGGCGCGACCCCAGGCCTAAAGGCGACAATCTCACAATAGCCACCCGGCACCATGGTCGATTCGATGAAGACGTAGGGTCCCGTGCCGACGAGACACTTCATCCCTGCGGCAGCCAGTGTAGAGTCGGGGTGTGGGGTCGCTTCGGGTCGGAAGCACTCATCTTCCCCGTCGTAGATGTGCGAGGGGAACAAGGGTGCCCAGCCTGCACAGTCGTAGAGGGTGAACATGCTCGTCTTGTTTTGGTAGACGCTCACGCAGTAGTCATTCCAGACTTCGCTGTTGGAGTACTTCGCCCAGAATGCGCCAGCGTGCCCGACACCAGGCATTGGAGGCACCAGTCCAGAGATGTAGTCCCACGAGAACTTGACTTCGTCCGCGGTCACGTGGACGCCGTCATGCCAGTCGACGTCATCGCGCAGCCAGAAGGTGATGTTGATGCCGGTGGTGTACGCGTCAGGGGTCCATTCTTCCACGGTCCAATCCGTGGCAAGCAAGGGGATGTCGTCGTGCGTCCACGGATCGATGCCGATCAGGCCCTCCACAATCAGGTCCATGATCAGCCACTCGTCCGGGGTGCTCGCGAACGCGGGGTGGTAGTTGATCGCCGCCGATGAGAGGACCATCCTGATCATGCCGCCGATGCCGTAGGGGTTGCCGGTGCCAACGTTGCTTGCCCAGTACCAGTTCGTCTT
>CAYFZQ010000004.1:0-49836 GCA_964347825.1 uncultured Candidatus Bathyarchaeia archaeon
TTCCAAGGGTCCTCTTTGAGGTATCTGATACATACGTCAAAGGTTGCCCCACCCCAGACTTCAAAGGAGAAGAATCCTACTTGATCCATCTTCTCGGCGATTGGCAACATGGATTCGGTTCTCATCCGTGTGGCCATCAATGATTGGTGTGCATCTCGAAAGGTGGTATCCGTCAGTCTGACAGGGTTTTTCAATAGAATCCGCCTAGGCAAACCTTGCGTGTTTGAGAATAACAACACAATCCTAAGGCTCTATTTTAATCTACTTTTTCTTGCAGCCCCTTTATTCTGAGTGTCTTACAATGGCTGGCATAGCGGTGTCAGCTAAAGCAAATTCTTAAGAGTCCAAGATTTTGGGATTATGTAGGGTGTCCAAACTGAGAATAAGATATGAACCCTACGACGAAATCGTAGTAAAAGAATACGTTCGGTTTGACAAGATTGATGATTTGATCTACATATTCGCGCAGCTTAGAGCAGCTGGGCAACTAGCTTCCGCGAACTGGGCCAACGGCGTTCTCTTTACCCACAGCATGCTGACGCCAGACACAGACAAAGTGACGGAGGAGTTCATCACAGGTCGCCTCTATTACACGAATGTGAGTTACGCACTAATGCCAGACTACAAGTCTGCTGTGCGCTACAAGGGTCCTGAAGGAGAGATACTCGTCCCAGTCATAAATGTGAGCTCTAGCAAGACGCTCTCTAAACTAGCAAAATGGCTCAAGTCACAAGAGTGAGATGCCTATCTCTCCGGCGGGTGCGTCTCTAGCGTACATAAATCGAAAACTACCTTATCAGAACTAATGCTTGTCCTTTATTGACAACGTCCCCTTCCGCGACAGCTATCTTCTCCACAACCCCCGCCACTGGAGCTGTTATCTCATTCTCCATTTTCATGGCCTCCAAAACGCAAAGGGTGTCTCCTATCTTAACTGAATCACCGGTCCCCACTCTTAATGAAGCAATCCTACCTGGTAGAGCAGAGGTCACTCTGCCTTTTTCTGAGACTGATTTCTTGACCAGTGTTCTGGAGAGGCTTGGCGATAATGGCTTTGGAGTGGGTTGATACATCGCGCTCTTGCCCTTGTATTGGGTTCTGTAGGGCACGCCATTGACTTTCACTGTAAAGGCGGTGCTCTTGCTGATCTTTTCCAATTCCACGTTGTACGGATTGCCGTTGACGCGCATATTGACGGAGGTCTCGTAGCAAAGCTTGTTCCTAAGCTGCACTCCGTATTGGCTGTTGTCAACTTGAACTAAGAAAGAAGTTCCCTTATCGACTTTGAGAAGCTTGACTTTGTGATGTTTGCCGTCGATTACGATGTTATGCTCTCTCAACCCGCGACCTCATCCATTCACGTTGTCCTGCCATTTTCCACGCGGACGCTCCCTCTGCCTTTCGCCTCGGGATGACGGCTAGGTTTTCTCGTTTGTTGAGCAACTGGGCTGCGAGGGCAACCGACAGGGCAGCAACTTCTTCGTCTTGAACCCGCTTCTCTATCGCGAGATTGCCTATTCTTTCGTGGACAAACTCGGTGTGTATTCGCCCTCTTCTGAAGTGTTCATCTTCCAGAATTCTCAAATGGTACGGAATCGTGGTTTCAACGCCTTCAATAGCATACTCCCCTAAAGCGTTCTTCATGCGGAGTATAGCTTCATCACGAGTGGCGCCCCACACCGCAAGCTTGGCAATCAAGGAATCGTAGAAAATCGGAATCGTGTATCCGCTGTACAAGGCGGCGTCAACTCTAACACCCGGACCGCCCGGTGGGCGATATTTCGTTATGGTGCCTGGGCACGGCGCAAAGTCGCTGTAGGGGTCTTCCGAGTTGATTCTGCAGTTCAATGCGTGTCCGCGTTCCACTATCTCATCTTGGCTGTACCGTAGTTCTTCTTCAGCCGCTACCCCAATTTGCTCCTTGACCAAGTCAACGCCAGTCACTAATTCCGTAATGAGATGTTCAACCTGTAACCGAGTGTTCATCTCCAGAAAGTAGAAGTCTCCTTTGCTATCCACAAGATATTCTATCGTGCCAGCGCTAGTGTACTCTATGGTCTCTGCTGCTCGGATGGACGCCTCTGCCATTCGGGCTCTTAGGTCTTCGGTCATCATCGGCGAAGGGGTCTCTTCAATCAGCTTCTGATATCTTCTTTGAATTGAGCATTCGCGTTCACCCAATTGGATGACATTTCCATTCTTGTCTGCCAGCAACTGGAATTCGATATGTCTTGGTTTTGCAAGGAGCTTTTCAACGTAAATCTTCGAACTGCCGAACGACGTCTCTGCTTCTAGGCGGACGAGCTCCATTGCCTTGGCCACATCGGCATCACTATTGACGACACGTAGCCCCTTGCCGCCCCCGCCGAATACTGCCTTGATGAGAATGGGGTAGCCCAGCGTTTCCGCCAATTCCTCGATGTCATGCTCGTCTTCAACTGGTTTTGTACTTCCTGGGATAGCAGGAATACCAACATCTTTCATGGCCTTTCTGGCCATCACCTTGTCCCCCATCGTTCGAAGTACGGTGCTGGATGGTCCGATGAATGCGATGTTGTTGGCTTCGCAGGCTTGGGCAAAGGCGGGAATTTGCGCGAGAAACCCGTATCCGGGATGAATTGCCTCTGATCCTGACAGTTGGGCGATTTCTAGCATTTTGTCGATGTTTAGGTAGCTCTGCGTTGGTTGTGCCGGTCCTATGCAGTAGCTTTCGTCTGCGTATCCTACATGTAGCGATTCTTGATCTGCTTCTGAGTAGACCGCTATGGACTTTGTCCCCAGCTCTCTGCAAGCCCTCATGATTCTGATCGCGATTTCTCCACGGTTGGCTACAAGGATGGTGTTGAACATGGTCTCATCACGGAAGGCATGCTGGGCAAGGTGATCCTGCATCAGTTTCTTGGAGACAGAACTGACTTTCAGGGCGCTCTAGAGCCCTTCTATCTTCTATAGTTCCCTTATTTTAGCTTATGCAATCACGTCACGTCGTTGACTGTTCGACGGCGAAGGCGGAGTCCGGTCAGGATTAGGCTAGGTACAACACAAAAAGGGAGGCGTTGAGAATGAGTACTCTTCTAAGATGGTTTCCAGTGCGCAAGTCCCATTTCCATGTGTTTGGTAGTTTTTCTTCGACGGGTTTGATTCTTCTGAGAATCTTAGCTCCCTTCTGTCGAGCCTCTCGCGGCATCTGCATGCATGCGAAAGCTTCTAACGGACATAGAACTTACTTTCTCAAAGTTTTAGTACAACCTCAAACGGAACAGTAGCGGCCTTCAATTATGAGAGAGAGGAGGTGAGGGAAGCTAAATGAAAATGCAACGGAAGATGGCTTCTGTGGTTTTCCTTCTGCTTGTCACAGCCATCGCTTTTAATGCCCTGGCCGTGCCTGTTCAAGCAAAAAATGAAATGCAAGTCAACATGTGGGGTACCTATATTGGCCTTGATGAAGTGCGCGAGATTCCTACCGGGACGTGGGCGACCGTCCTGTGGGGATGGGGTTGTTTGACTTGGGATCAACTCTACAACTTCTCCGATAGCACCGACTACACGTGGACACTCGACGGCGAGCCGATCTCGGACTACGAGATTGAATTCATTGATGGTAGTCTGAAGGCTGTCATTTTTACCTGCTATTGGCACCCCACACGCCCAGGAGAATATCACCTGGAACTTACGGTTACCTTCAACGAGGACCACTTTGACGGTATTGATCTTTACACCGCAGGAACCGTGATGTCTGCTCCGCGAACCATTTTGGTGACCCCACGAGAACTGTATCCGCTGGACCCTCCCGAAGAACCCATGTGATCACCTTTGCCAAGCGTGACTTAATCCCCTCTTTTTTCTATTTAGGCACAATCAGCGTGCGCTAGAAAACAGTCAAAGACAAAGAGACGGCGCAAGGACACGACACAAGACGGTTGTGGGCATACGTCGAATTCCGCCACTATGACTACACATGCTTTTGCGGAAATATCGAAATCACAACGGAATATTTGCGTGTTTCTTGGGCGGTCTTCTCTCCCTTTTCGTCACAAGCATCTCCAAAGCCGTTATGAGCTTGGGCCGAGTCTCCGCCGGTTCGATGATATCGTCAATGTACGCTTTTTGCGCTGTGACATAAGGGTTCGCGAATTTTCTGCGATATTCCGCAGTTAGTTCCGCTCTCTTCTTCTCGGGATCCCTGGCCTTCGCTATTTCCCTACGGAAGATGATGTTTATCGCACCTTGGGGTCCCATGACCGCGATTTCCGCTGTTGGCCAAGCGTAGTTGATGTCGCCTCCGGAGTGTTCACTACCCAACACATCATAGGCTCCACCGTAAGCTTTCCGAATAATCACTGTGATCTTCGGCACAGTGGCTTCACAGTAGGCGTAGAGCAGTTTGGAGCCATGCCTAATGATCCCACCATGCTCCTGATCAACTCCCGGCATGAACCCGGGGACATCGACGAAGGTGATGACTGGAATGTTGAAAGCATCGCAGAATCTGATGAACCGTGCTGCCTTGACTGACGAGTTGATATCCAGCGCGCCGGCGAAGAACTTGGGTTGATTCGCAATTATGCCCACGGTTCGCCCATTGAGTCTTCCAAACCCGATCAGAATGTTTGGCGCCCAGAGCGGTTGGACCTCAAAGAAGTCGCTGTTGTCGACCACGCTTGAGATGATTTCCTTCATGTCGTATGGTTTGTCAGGATCATCTGGAATTATCGCTATCAGGTCTTCGTCAATACGGTTAGGGTCGTCCCCCGTTTCGACCACGGGCGGATCTTCCATGTTGTTTGAAGGTAGATAACTGAGTAGCTTCTTGATGATTTCCACACCCTCTTCTTCGTTGGATGCTGTGAAATGGGCGACTCCGCTTGTCTGCCCGTGAACTATGGCGCCGCCCAAATCTTCAAAGGTGACCTCTTGACCGATGACCGCCTTAATGACATCTGGCCCTGTTATGAACATGTGGCTCGTTTCCTGAACCATCACTACAAAATCTGTCAGCGCCGGGGAATAGACTGCTCCGCCAGCGCACGGCCCCATAATCGCGGAGACTTGAGGGATCACTCCGGAGGACACTACATTTTTGAAGAATATGTCGCCGTAGCCGGCGAGACTTGCGACTCCTTCTTGAATTCGGGCTCCACCACAATCATTCAAGCCTACTATTGGCGCTCCCGCCTTCATAGCCAGATCCATGACCTTACACACTTTCTTTGCGAACATCTCGCCCAGCGACCCTCCGAATACGGTGAAGTCATGTGAAAATACGAAGACCGGACGGCTGTCGATTGTGCCGTATCCGGTCACGACGCCGTCTCCTAGTACTATTTTTTTGTCCATGCTGAAGTCTGTGCATCTATGGGTCACAAAGGGGTCAAGTTCTACAAAGGTCCCGTCATCTAGAAGCAGATCGATTCGTTCGCGGGCCGTCAGCTTTCCTCTTTTGTGCTGTGCATCTATTCTCTCCTTTCCGCCACCAAGTTTGGACTTCTCTTTCAATTCCCGGTATTGGCGTATTTTCTCGTCAACTGTGGGTTCCTTGGCTGACACTTTGATGTTCCTCAACGACTTTCGGATAGTTCTTTCTTAAGTGGCATTTAACAGTTGTTTCGTAACGTGGCGTAGCCGCTTTGAAGAATGCCGTGCGTGTGCAAGTGTCTTGCGAGAAAATGCATAGTAACGAAGAATTCGATTCGATGGTATGGGTCTTGTTTCAGTCGTCACAACTCATGACTTGTCGTCTTAGTGAACCACTCCCTACCGTGCATGCATACAGGGGGGCAGCTCTGGGTTCATGTGAGCGTACATGCAAAGGACAGATTACTTAAGAGTCTGGAGAGTTCATGTGCGCGCAAAGAGTGTTTCTATCTTTCCACAACGAAAGCGATTTTCACGTTTGCTTTGTATTCCACGATTTTGTTGTCTTTCACTTTGCCAGTGCATCTCTTAACGTGGACGCCCTTTATGCTCTTCACCGTTTTGGCTGCTTCTGTCACGGCATTTTGGGCGGCTTCGCTCCAGCCAATTGGTGAACTACCGATCAACTCGATAATTTTCACAACCGTCATACACCTCACCTCCGCAAACCAGGTAATTTCAATGCTACTTCAGCTTTTCGATACATGCGTTTCTCCAATTTCTGTGGCGCGCTCTATGTGTGGATATTCTGGTGCTCCAAGTGAAATTTGAATCGGCATGGAGGCGCGCGCGCATGTATAGTCAGCGAGGGAAGAAATTTATTTGAATTGCATCTCAAGTTTTGGTGAAGTCAAGTTGATGCGAAAAACCGCACTGGTGGTGGCAGTATCGCTCTTGATTGTTGGGGCCATGCTCGGCTTTTACCTTTGGAGAGGGGCAATTCCTAGACTCTCTTACGACGTGGTTAGAATTCCGATGAACGAATTGCAGGATGCAGAGTGGTTAGATGTTGTGGATGTGGTGGCAGAGAGTGAATTGATCTTCTCTCAACGTCTTGAGACGTATTGCGGCGCTGAAGATCTGCTCAGACTCGAATTGGATGTACAGGGAAACGTGATAACGACTACCGAAATCTTTGATTCAGATGCCGTTGAGCCACAAATCTGTCCGTATGACCTACATGGGAGGATAAAGCCGCTATCAGAAGGAACATACACGCTAAAAGTCATTTTCGTGGACAAAAGCTTGGATAGAACGGAAACTCTGCACGAAAAAACAGTAAGTTTCACCGTGATCCCGGATTGAACCACGGCGTCCGCGGGGGCGAAGGTACCCTTCTTCTATGGAGGTTCCCCGGACAACTTGGTCAGAAGAGAATTATAGGCGCCGATGGCCAAAATGATCTAACTGCCTGCTGAACACAGGAGAAGAAGCCTCCTTAGTGCCTCTGCAAGATCACGTCGCCTGACGTCACTTTTCTTATGATTCCATCTTCTGTTTTGATCAGGAGGGCTCCGTTGCGATCGACATCCGTAGCGAAGCCCGATATTTTTTCGTCGTAGACCGCAACTTCTACATACGAGCTGAGAAACGTGGCTAGGCTCTTCCACTCTTTCAAGATTTGCCCAAACCCTTGCTGAACGAAGATCTTGTACTGGCTTTCCAACTCCTCGAGCAAAGCTTGCAGAAGCCTTTCCCGGTCCACTTCCCTTCCTAGCTCCTTTCTTAGCGATGTTGTGGAACTTCTTAGATTTTCGGGAAAGGCGGCAAGATCCACATTCGCGTTTATTCCAATGCCTAGAGTGATGAAATCTACCATCTGTCCTCGGGTGCTCATTTCGGTTAGAATGCCACAAACTTTTCTTCCGCCGATCAGGACGTCGTTCGGCCACTTTATCTCGGCATTCAATTCAAGTGTGTCTCTGATGGCTCGAGCTACTGCAACGGCTGCTGTCAACGTCAGTTTTAGTGCATCTGTAGGGGTCATATCGGGTCTTAGAACGGTGGAAAACCAGATTCCCCCTGTTGGGGATACCCACCGTCTACCGATTCTTCCTCGGCCTTGGGTCTGCGTCTCGGCGATAACTACGGTTCCTTCCTCGGCGCCCTTCGCGGCCAGTTCTTTTGCAATGTCGTTGGTCGAAGTCACTTTGTGGAAGCGGAGGATTGTTTTTCCAAAAAAATCTGTTTGCAGGCATTTTCGAACTCTTTCAGGCAACATAGTACTTACCGTGCATGTTCTACGCGGTCTATGAAGGCGGCACTCTTCACGGTTCGCATAACTCTACTAGCACATTTTTCGTGCTTTTGGGATGTAGAAATGCTATGGGGAAACCATCGGCGCCGATTCTCGGCGTTTCGTCTACGAGTGTGATTCCTTTCTCCTTCATTTCATGAAGAGCCGCGTTAATGTTGGTCACTTTCAAGGCTATGTGGTGAAAGCCTTCCCCCCTTTTCTTGAGGAACCGAGCAACGGGGCTTTCCTCATCCGTAGGTTCGAGCAATTCGATTTTGGTTTCGCCTGCGAAGAGCTGCGCGATTTTAGTCTTCTGGTCTTCAATGATGGTTATCTTTTCAAGCTTCAGTCCTAAGGTCTTCTGGTAGATTCGTAGCGCCTCGTCGAGGTCCGTTACGGCGATTCCTATGTGGTCCACTCCGGTTATCATAGTATGTCTCACCCTTTTTTCTACGTATCCTTACCCGTTGGAGATATAAACACGCTTCTTTGAGACCGGAATCTAGCAAGTTTTAAGTCTTCTTTGAGTCTATCTGATAGTTCCAAAGGTGAAACGGTGATGGAAGGATACCCTTGGTGGAATGACGATCATAAGAAACTTGCCCGCGACGCCAAGAAGTTTGCTGATGAGAGCATACCACGAGGCGAGGAGATCATGTGGACAAAGGAGTTCCCCGCTGATCTCTTGAAGGCGGTCAGCAGAAAGGGATGGTTTGGCGTTGCAATTCCTGTCGCCTATGGGGGCATGGGCATAGGTATCACTGGCTGCTGTATCGTTGCGGAAGAGCTTGGCCGTGTTTGCTCTGCTCTGACTGGCGCGTACAGCGTCACTATGTTTGGCGGCGTCGAACAGCTCATCAAGTTTGGCAGTGAATCCCAGAAGAAGAGGTGGTTGCCCAATATCGCAAAGGGCATGTTGAGCGGAATCTGCATAACAGAGCCTGGCGCAGGCTCGGACGCTGCGAGTATGGAGACCACGGCTACTCGAAAGAGTGACGCGTACATTCTCAATGGAAAGAAACGGTTCATAACCAACGCGGGGGTCGCCAACGTATACTGCATATACGCCAAGACCAGCGACCGGCCCGAGGACAAAGCCAAGTACAACCATCTTAGCGCCTTTCTCGTAGAACAGAAGACTCCCGGCTTTTCAGTAGAGAAGATTAACGAACTAGGTGGATGGGTCGGGCTTCCCAACGGATACCTCGATTTCGATGACGCCAGAGTGCCCGCGGCGAATCGGCTAGGCGACGAAGGTGACGGCTGGAGAATCCTCGTGGATGGGCTGAATTTTGAGCGAAACCTCTTCGCCGCCGGGATGCTTGGTCCCATGCGAGAGGCCATCAAATACGCGGTGGGACATGGCGAAAGGCGCCTGCAGTTCGGTCAACCTACCATAGGGTTTGAAGTGAACCAGTTCAAAATCGCGGACATGTTTGCCAGATTGCGGACCGCGCGACTGCTTACTTATTATGCATCCTATTTGATGGATGAGAAGATGGAGTGCGTCATGGAAGCAACATTGGCGAAGCTCTACACCTCCGAGGCGTATGAACAACTGCTTGTCGATGCCCAACAGGTTATGGGGGGCGACGGTTGGACCCGTTTCTACCCCTTGGAGGCGTTCATCCGAGATGCTCGCGTCAATCAGATCGGTGCTGGAACGAGCGAAGTCATGCGAATGGTTCTCTACCGGTGGGGAACACGATCGATGGCGGGTGAGGTGAGATTGCCGCACCGATATATCCACGACAAACTGGGGATTCCAATTTCTGCAAGGAAAGCCAGAACGATCTCTGACGTCAGTGAAAAAACCGTGATCGGAGTGTTGGCTGAGGACTATCGGGCGAATCCCGGGCTGTACCTGAGTCGTGGGGACATGAAGGAGATTCTGACAAGCGCCACGGATGCGCAACTGGACAAAATACTGGAGACCTTGGAAACCCAAGGGCTCGTTCACCTGTATAGGGATCGCCGCGGGACCATCGCCTTGGCAAAGGCCACGTACAAGGGATTGAAGAAAGCCAACCCGTTAGAACATTACAAATGGTTCCCCGATTGGATAAAAGAGGATCTGCTCCGCTAGCGACTAACGCTCAAGCGTAGCCTTCCTTTTCGTTGCCCCGACAGTCCAGCCCGTGGCCACAGGATTCGTGACTTCAGCGGATAGTCAGTGCGTCGAGAGTTCTCGGATAGTATGTAATTGTCTCTGCGCCATCGTCGGTTATCAGCACCGTGTCAGAGTGACGGAATCCAGCGAACCCCGTTTCGTAAATGCCCGGTTCACAGCTTACAACCATTCCTGCCCGTAGCGGTTCGTCATTTCCTATGTCTAACCAAGGAGGTTCGTGGCCCTGCAAGCCCAAGCCATGTCCCGTGTGATGCTTCACGAGCGGCATCAGCCCCGCTTTCTTAAACACCCCAATTGTTGCTCGGTCAATGTCGCTGCATTTGACTCCTGCCTTGAACGTTTCAAAGGCGGCTTCTTGCGCTTGGATCATCACGTTGAAATAGCGTGTTTGCTTAGGGGTCGGTTCGCCAACGATCATAGTTCGTTCTAGTTCACAGCTGTAGCCGCCTACGTCTGCGCCTGCGCCGGTAACGATGACATCACCCCGTTTGATCATCCGCTTTGTCGCGAGAGCGTGGGGTATAGCACTCATTCTACCGATCTGGCCGCGGAAGCCGACGCTGATGGGCGAGCTTCTCCGCAGGGGTTCGTAGTCGGGTCCGAGGGTTTTTTTCATGAGTACCGAGGCTTCAAGGGACGCGGCTAAGGCAATCTCGACGTCCCATACGCCTTCGGCGGTATATTCTTGCAGCAAGGTGTGTCCGAGATTGGCCCATTTGGCGCTTTCTTGCATGAGGGCGATTTCTTCGTCGGATTTTGTGCGGCGCATCGACGGCACCAAATCTTTCATCTCTACAAACTTCGCTTGCCGCAGCTTCTTCGTGATTGGCGGGCCGCGGTAGCCCCAAGTACCTGCAGCCCCGGCTTTGTTATCGATACCTATGCGTTTTTTGGCCAATCCCATGGCCGTCAAGGATTGGGCGAAATGCTCAATTGGATGCTTTGTTCCCGGGTAGTCCATGTAAGTCTTGACCTCGTCGATGATTCTGGTTTTCAAGGGGATGTGGTCTTCTTCCAACAGCGGACCGAGAAACGTGATTCGGCCATCGACGGGTATGATCAGTGCTGCCGGGCGTTCGGTAGCGATGAAAGAGTAGCCTGTGAGGTAGAACATGCTTGTACCATTCGTCAGATACAAGGCGTCAAGCTTCCGCTTTCGCAGGGTTTTTCGAACGTGTTCTAGGCGACGGCGATATTCGGCTTCACTTATTGAGAATTCCACCATCATGGTCCCTCAACGGATTTTGTCCAATGCTATGATGGACAGCACATAAAGGCTTTCTATCAATTGGCAACAAAACTTTGTGGTTCGCGCCGAGGACCTGACGTACATCTGCGAGAAGCTTTAGATAGTGGATTTCATGCAGTATCTGCTATGTTAATTGGTTGTGGTTGAATTGGTTGAGTTATCTAACGTCAAGATTACGGTTTTGCGGCGTTTCCATCCCTCGGAAGTTTTCGATAAGAGTCCTGTGACGTCGCACGCGCGTGAAGCCTGTACTCTGCTTAGGGATGGGCAAGAATTCATTGTTGAGAATCTGGAGATGCCTGAAGGGTTCTGCTCCTCGGCTTGGGTCTCCATGTACGGCACTATCCAAATCCTGAGCTTCGGTGGCGACCTTCCATGGATCAGAGAGAAAGGCGTCGCTATTAGCTGCTGCTTGGACGGACTGCGACCAGTCATCTTCAAACTTAAACGCATGTGACGTCTCTTTGGCGCGTGCAGCGGCACGCAATAAGAAGTAATGTATTTAAGATGCTTTCTTGAGGATAGTTCGTCATCACCAGAAGGAGAATCTTCTGCATTGACGGCAGATTCGATGAGAGACAGCATACTTAATGGGGGCATCATTCGGACGGCTTTGACTCTCGGATGGCCGGTAATGCTGTCCAACGTCTTTGAGACGGTGTATAATCTGACCGATGCCTTTTGGCTGGGAAAGCTAGGACCCGAGGCTGTTGCGGCGCCTTCAATATCCTGGCCCATCATATTCCTTTTCATGTCGATAAGCGCCGGGTTGGGAATATCGGGGATCTCGCTGGTGTCGCAATACACGGGCGCTGGGTTGCCGGAGAAGGCTAACAAAGCTGCTGGCCAGCTCCTCTTTGTCCTCTTGAGTACTTCGTTGGTTGCGTCGATTGTCGGCTTCCCGTTCGCCGGTGGTGTGCTGGCTCTAATGGGCGCTTCACAGGTTGTTCAAGCGACGACCACACCGTACTTGCAGGTGATGTTCTTAGCGCTGCCCTTTCTGTTCTTTCATTTTGGCTTCCGAGCCACGTTGAGGGGCTATGGCGACACGAGGACGCCGATGCTCTTGACGATTGCATCCAGTGTGCTCGACACCGCGTTGGATCCCTTCTTCGTGTTCGGTTGGGGGCCCATTCCGCAGATGGGAGTTGTTGGCGCGGCGTTGACTACGCTGATGACAAGAGGATTGGTAGCAATCATTGGGATGTACCTTCTGTTCTCCGGCAGGCTGGGGATCAAGCTCGGCTTGTCCGATTTGAAACCGGACGTTAGTTGGGTGAAGAAAGTTGTCTCAATAGGTGCACCGTCGGCCATCGGTCTCAGCGGGACCGCTCTCGGATTCGTGGTGCTCATCAGCTTGGTCTCTATCGAAGACAAGTTATTGCTGGGCGAGGGCGTCCTGCTGGCCGCTTATGGAATCGGCTTTCGACTGGTCAACTTCATCAACATTGTCCTCTGGGGGGGCGTCAGCGCGATATCGACGATGGTGGGGCAAAACTTAGGGGCCAATCAGCATGAACGGGCGACTGAGATTGCCAAGAAACTCCTGCTTGTCTTCTTCATCCTCTCCCTGACGGGAAGTGCCGTGATTTATTTCTTGCGGGTGCCGCTTTACATGCTGTTCATTAACAGTCCCGAGGTCCTGGATGCGGGGTCTGTATTCATCACGTTCTTTGTCTTCTCGGTGCCCTTCTTCACGGTCTTCCGTATGGCAAGCGGTGTGTTTGAAGGGGCCGGCAACACCCGGCCTTCGATGTTTTTATCACTGATTCGGCTTTGGGGAATGCGAACCCTGTTAGCCTTTGTTTTCTACTTCGTCTTTGGGATGGGCGCCGCCGGCATATGGGCGGGTATGACGATTGGAAACCTTGGCGCGGCAGCGCTCTCCGTCGCTTGGCTCTCCAGGGGGACTTGGAAGAGGCGGATTATCGAAGAGGAACCACGTATGATAGGGGCACAACCCGCGCTGCCTACTTAGCGCGCGCATTTTCAGACAAAATATTCCCTTGAGAATGCGTACAGATAGCGGGAAACATTGTACGCTCTATATTCCTTTATTCTTTGCATGCCGATTTTTTCAGATACACGTTGTGATGCTTTGTTGCTCTTTCGTATAAAACTGCATATAGCTCTAAAATCAATCTCTAATTCGCCGATGGCATAATCTTTGACGGCTTTTGCAGCTTCTGTGGCGTAACCTTGATTCCAATATTTGCTCAAAAAGTCATATCCGATCTCCACACAAGGTTTTCCTTCAAATTCAGTGTGTTCTAGACCACAATCACCGATTAGCTCTCGATTGGATTTTAGAATCACTGAAAACAGTCCATAGCCGTATCTATCTTGGTGGTTTAGATTTCGATCTACCCATTTCTTCATTTGTTCGCGACTAAAGGACTGCAAATTGAAAGCTTTCAGTACCTTCTTATCAGTGAAAATCTTCAGCATATCATCAGTGTCATTTTCAGCCATCAATCTCAAGATTAATCTCTTTGTCTCAATCATTATTCTGAAACCCCCTCTCGAAGTTCACTATGTCCTTCTAATTCTCAATCCAATCGCCGAGTAGTCAAGGGTTGCTATAGCACAGTTAGGTCAGCGAGCGTATAGGCATTGGCGCCCTCTTCGGAGAACAAAGGTGAAAATTTTTTTCCGAAACGAAGATTGTAGTGCGCCCTATTTCTTCACAAAAGCCTGAAAAGGCGCCTATTCCGAAGCGAAAGTACACCATACAGCAACCTTGCATCATGCATGCATGCCCGACTTCTTTGGCCAAGTCTGCCTGTGTCAAGTCATATCTTGCTCTGAGTTCTTTGATTCTCGTTCTGAAGGGCACTAGAATTCGCCTTTTCGTTTGAAGTATAGACTTAGTCCAATGAATGTTAGACTTTGCACCAAGAGTGGTATTACCAATGCGTAGCCTGTATCGAGAAGAGGTAAACCCGTAGAGGGCAGAGGAGTCATGACTACCACGGTCCTCGTCGAGAGCGGACCCTACGGGATTGTGCGCCATCCGCAATTTCTTGGGGCCATGCTAATGGCGTGCGCCGCCATTTTGGTCTCCCAACATTGGTTTCTTGTCTTAACAGGGACTTCTCTCATAGCGTCGATGTCTACCTGGATTCAAGAAGCAGAAAAGCATCTTCTCGCAAAGTTTGGCGATGACTATAGACGTTACATGGAAAAGGTGCCAGGGCTCAATCTTGTGCTCGGGCTCATCCGGCTGCTGCAACGTAGAAAGCGCGAGGTAGACGCCAATCGATAGATGGTGCGCACGCACTCAAACCTTCCAGCCTACAGCAGCCCTGCATACATGCTCGATAGACCTGTGGGTTGTTGAAATGCAAGTCAGAGCAGTTAGTTAACTTCGTCTGGAAATCCTTTCCATTCGATAGCACCAAGTTGCTTGAGGAAATCCAGTTGGTCATAGACGATCCATCCTTCTACAATCTGACCCCGAGCGAGACGCCAGATGGCAACAACCGTATATGCGAGCTTGTTGCCCGTAGGGGCTAGTCCACGGTATTCGCCTGTGTGCGTGGCGGTTTCGTGAAGGCGAACGCACACCTCGTCCCCTTCAGCTACGATATCTTCGATAGTCACATGTAGATCGGGAAAGGCTTTGATTTCGTCCTCGATGACTTCTTTGCTAACGTCCCGTCCCTGCGCTCGCTGGGCGTGCATGTGCAACATGAAATCGGGTGCCATTAACGCGTCCAGTGAAGTGAGGTTTCGCTTGTTGATCGCTTCAATCATCTTGCGGACAGCGGTCTTATTCTCTTCCAATGACATGGAGTTCGTCCACCTAACCTATACAATGCTAGCCGCAGAAAACTCATATATAGTGTGCATGATTCGTGATCCCATATTCTCCGGTGACGGGGTCTTGAAAGAGCGGCAGATGCGGAGGATAGAACGTAAAGAGCGCAAACGCAATTCCTAACAAGACCAAAGCAACTAGAGCAATCGCGTTGAGCATATCTGGCAATTTTCTATAGGTTAGCAATTTGTAGCTGGCTAATTGCCCAACGATGACAGCCACCACAAAGGTGAGAATGTCGATTACGAGCACACTGTCTCCGAGAACCGCCGTGTACGAATAGAATAGGATTGGAATCACGATGGGAATCAGATAGATTCCCACCGTCTTGGCGAAGAAGAAGTTGTTTGTCGAGTTCTTGACGGACCGGTATTCAATCAGCGCCCACACCACCGCTGGCCAGAAGCCGAGTTTCAAGTGTTCCCATACGCTTTCATTGACCGCAGAGACTGCGCCGACCACTGGGTGCTGACCTGACAATTCGAACGTAAAATGCAGCAGACTTCCAACAATCACTATGAAGACGATTCCTGCCAACTCGTAGCCGAAAGCCAGCTTCTTTTCAGGCTTACCCATGGTCGTCACTGAAGTTAGGTTTAAGAGATCTAATATTAAAGCTAATCATCTAAACTACACTAGATGTGGATGGTGTTAAGGATGACTATAGTCAAGTTGCCTCGGATGGCAAAATCTGAAATCGAGAGCCTCCTCCAAGGGCAAATGCTTTGTCGCATTGCGTTCAAGGGAGACACGCACCCGTATGTGGCGCCATTCCAATATGCTTTGATCGATGGATCTCTCTATTTCCACTTCACCGACTACGGAAAGAAAATGCGGCTGTTTGAAAAAGACAAGCGCGTTTGCGTTGAGATAGAAAAATACAAGCCCGACCTAAGCGAATACAACTTCGTTGTCTTGAGAGGCGAACTCGAAGTGGTTAGAGATCCTCAGGAAAGAGCTGAAGTCATCAAAAGAATGGCGGAAGAAGGAAAGCAAAAGCTATCAACAAACTTTCTGGTTGCCCACGGCTTCAGAAAAGAGGACGGCTGGGATTCGTTCACTCCGGAACGACCCGTGGTGATAGTCAAACTCAAAGAGGTAACTGAGGAAATCGGTCTGAAATCGCCCGAATGAAGTACCAAGAATGAAAATTGGGTATCCATGTATAAATACCACCGTTGGATGCAAGAGCAGCCGGACCTTTCGCCTAAAGTCTTACTCTGAAAAGCGTTTGATGGCAACCCTAGAGAACAACCTCGTCTGTCTTGCCAGGATCCTGAGGTTCAATCTGAAACACAACATCCTGTTTTTTCGGATCACGTCCGATCTTGTTCCGTTTGCCTCGCATCCTATTTGTACGTATGATTGGCAGGGAAGGTTCGGGAAACGGTTCAAAGCAATTGGCGATTTCATCAAACGCTATGGTATGCGAATAGCGATGCATCCCGGTCAATTCACTCTGATCAATTCTCCAGACACTAGAGTGTTTGAGAACAGTGTTCAAGAACTCATTTATCATGCACACGTTCTAGATTTGATGGCGCTTGACACCTCTGCGAAAATGCAGATTCACGTCGGCGGGACGTATGGAGACAAAGACCGAAGCATGATCAGATTTGCAGAAAGGTTTGAGATGCTTGAGGGAATCGTGAAAAGACGGTTAGTGCTCGAGAATGATGATAGACGTTATAGCCTGAGCGACTGCCTACAACTAAGTGCCGAGACTGGCGTTCCGGTGTTGTTCGACGTTTTCCATCATGGAGTCCATAGCTCTGGCGAAAGTATACCGGAAGCTTTCAGGCTCTTCACTCAAACGTGGCGAGAAACGGATGGATTGCCTATGGTTGATTACAGTTCCCAAAAGATCGGGCACAAGGCGGGAACACATGTCCACACAATCAACGTGGAACACTTCGGACAATTCCTAGATGCGTCACGACCATACGATTTTGATCTCATGCTGGAGATAAAAGACAAGGAACTAAGTGCACTCAAAGCCGTAGACGTTGCATCACGCGATGATCGGTTTTTCGTAGCCGAGAAGCACGCATCTTAAATCAGACAAAAGTCTAGACTACGGAGAGGGGAATCAAGATTGATCAAGGAAGGGGAGGCGGCTCCAGACTTCACCTTACAAGCAGATGACGGAAGGACAATGTCTCTCCGAGATTACCGCGGCAAGAACGTAGTGCTCTATTTCTATCCAAAAGATGGAACTCCCGGATGTACGCGTGAGGCTATTGAATTTAGAGATACAGCTCAAAAGTTTGAGAAGGAAGGCGCAGTTATACTGGGCGTGAGCAAAGACAGCGTCGCGTCGCACCAGAAATTTAAGCAGAAACATGAGTTGCCTTTTACTCTATTAAGTGATCCTGAAGGAAAAGCCCTCGACTTGTACGGGGTGTGGAAAAAGAAAAGCCTCTTCGGTAAAACGTTTATGGGCACGGAACGAACCACGTTCTTAGTCGATGCAGACGGAATTGTGACGAAAGTGTACCGGAAGGTGAAAGCCAAGGGTCATGCGCAAGTCTGTCTCCTCGACTTGAAAGGCCGCGCAGAGACCAAATCGTGAGTGAAGATCCAGTGTACATGGCGCAAAAAAGGGAGGTGGAATCATGACTGAGAAAGGCCAAATCTACGTTTGTGAGATCTGTGAAAACAAAGTGCAAGTGCTAGACGCAGGTGCAGGAACTCTAGTCTGCTGCGGGCAAGATATGACTCTGACAGAGTGAAAATGACACGCCGGGAATCTCTCCCGCAACCGCTCTTTCTTCGCGGGCGCAAAGGCTATTTTCTTCTGATTCTGAGCGTGCGAAGAATCTTTGATATCTTCTCTCGTGTTCGTTCATCTCTTGCTTTCTTTGCTTCTCATACGCGTGCGCTACGCCGAATATTTCTTATCTGCATATAAGAATCCAAAGCAAACGCCACTATCAGAAGTGCTCACTTGGTGATGTACCGCATGGGCGTTCAAAATGCGTCTTATGTATCTGTTATTCGGGCGATATCGTATTTTGATTCTTCTATGGAAAAATAGATCATGAACCATGAAGTATCCCACACCATATAACGTTATGCCAAAACCGATTGCGAATTTGATGTCGAATCCCGAAAATACTCCTGTGAGAATGAAAAGAAATGACATCACAGCGAAAAATAGACCAAAAACATCATTCTTCTCAAAACGCCCCTTCCTAGGACGATGATGGTCCTCATGGAGATACCATCCAATACCATGCATCACATACTTGTGAAGAAACCAGGCTACACCTTCCATCAAAGCAAATGTGATCACTACACTGACGACGTAAATGAGGATATCTACTATCATTTGATTTCCCTCACTAAGACTAACACTTCGTTGTTGACAAGAATGTGATGCATGTCTGCAACTCTCACTCTGTAGACCGGAAACAGCCTATAATATGCTTGCCAAGTGTCGGAGATTAATACTTGTGTTGGAGCAGCCGTTCTTTGTTAAGAAAATGCCTTGACCCGGAATGTCTAGCTTCTTCAAAAGGCCGAGTGCCATCTTCAATTCCATACCACAAGCCACGCCTACAACACCATCATACTTTCCGTCTTTCAGTAGTTTTTCAGCGCAGGCTCCACCTGGGATAACGTAGGTGTCGTAACCTTTGGCTTTGCCTAGGGCAGTGGCCTTGTTGATGAGGCAATTGTCTCGACAGTTTTTGCAGACATACGTAGGGACATCCGCTTTGAACTCTGCCATACATTGTTTATCCATACGTGCCCTTGCACAGTGAGGAAGAAGCAATGCTTTTCGCTCAGCTTTCTCAAATTTGTCCCGCTGAATTTTATTTGCTGCTTGTACTTCGATGAGATCTTCTACAAGTGTAATGGCGTCAACAAGATTTAGCCCTGTGGCTTCATCAATCTTGAAGACCTTGACAAGTCTCTTAGCCTGACTACTCAGAAACCTGTGTAATCCAGCTTCGTAGGCGGACTCGAATAGTAACTTCAATCCTCCTTGCGAGATACGAGTCAGATCATAGATGAAGCTGTAAGGCATTGCGGTAATCACCTTCTGTGCCAGTATTCCGAGCGTCATATTTAAGCGTTGATGCGAAAATGCGCTTAGAGTTGAATTGGAAAAGCCTAAGAACTTGCAGGCGAATACTCAACACGTTTGGAGATGTCTCCTTCATGCTTGAGGAAAAAACAGGCAAGAAGACTAGAAATATTGGAATCATTGGCGGCGGCCCAGGCGGGTTGAGCTGTGCCATGCTTCTGGCTCACCTAGGATTTGATGTCACTGTACTTGAGAAGGGTGATGAAGTTGGGGGAAGGAATTCGATTCTGAAGCTAGATGACTTTCGGTTTGATGTGGGACCCACATTCTTGATGATGAAGTTCGTCCTCGACGAGCTCTTCGAGCTTTGCGGCAGAAAGAGCACAGACTATCTGAGGTTCAAACTAATTGACCCAATGTACCAACTTAGCTTTCCAGAGTTCCACATTCAGATGAGCTCCAACAAAGAAAGAATGAAAGAGGAACTCAACCGAGTATTCCCCGGGAACGAAGAGGGCCTTGAGCATTTCTACTCAAGAGAACGGAAAAGATACGAGAAAATAATGCGCAACTTATACAGGGATTATTCTAGTTTGCTGTCCTTCCTATCCCCGAAGCTTTTTGCCGCTCTCCCTTCGCTCTTCTTTGGTGGCTCGATCTTTGACAATTTGGGGCGATATTTCAAGGAAGAGCGATCGCGAATCTGCTTCAGCTTTCAGTCCAAATATCTGGGGATGTCTCCCTGGGAGTGTCCCGCTGCTTTTACCATGATTCCTTTTGTTGAGCATGAGTTTGGCATATATCACGTCATCGGCGGCTTGAACCAGATACCAAACGCGATGGCCAAGGTTGTTGAAGAAGAAGGAGGAGTTGTACTCACTCGAACAAAAGTCGAAAGAATTCTCACGCATGGAAGGAAGGCCACTGGTGTACGGCTAGAGGAAGGCAAAGATGTCTATTTTGACGACCTCGTTGTAAATGCCGATTTTGGCTATGCAATGAGCAAGCTTGTGGAGCCCAAGCTGCTTAGCAAATACTCTCCCAATAACATTGATAAAAAGAAGCTCTCATGCTCAGCATTTATGTTGTATTTAGGCGTTGACAAGAAATACATTGCCCCCCACCACAACATAGTAATCGCAGAGAATTACCGGACAAACCTAGATGACATTTACAACGGAAAGCTCTCAGAGGAATACTCTTTCTACGTACAGAACGCAAGCGTCACAGATAATACTCTGGCCCCTGCCGGGAAGTCAACTGTCTACTTATTGGTGCCGGTTCCCAATAATCGCAGCAGAATCGATTGGAGCAAAGAGAAGAAGCGCTTCAGAGAAAACCTGTTGGATGCCGTTGAGAGACGAACTCCCCTAGGCGACATAAAGGATCATATAGCGGTGGAAAAAATCCTCACCCCAAATCAATGGGAGCAAGATTACAATGTTTACATGGGGGCGACCTTCAACCTCGCGCACAACCTTTCTCAAATGCTCTATTTCCGACCGCATAACAGATTCGAAGAAATCAAGAACCTCTATCTGGTTGGAGGAGGAACTCACCCTGGAAGCGGACTGCCAACGATCTACATTTCAGGGCTTGTGACAGCAAACCTGCTATCAAAAGAGTATGGCCTCAAACCAGCCAGAAAGTAGCAACCACTCATTTGTGGTTTCGGCTTCCCGAAGCCCAGACATATACGAAGAGATAATTTGTGAGCATGGAGAAGTTGAATAGAAAGTCTTCCAGCGGTATCGTGGTCAAGCGTACATTGCAAATCGAGGACGAAGAGTATTCGACTACCGGAAGCGACGTAAGGATGAAATTGAATATGAGAAAGAGAACCAATGTGGCAACAATGTAGATCCAATAGGCTCGTGAAGAGAAAATCTCGATGTTAGTAGTTGACACAAAAAGAACTGTTAGACCAACCGAGAGAGTTGCCAAGAATGTATACTCCTGATTTAGAAACCCAAATGACAAAGCAGCTACTAGAATGCCTGCACCTGCAAAAGGCCATTTCTTAGGCGGAAAGAGCCTTGCGTCCCCTAGAAAATATCTGATTGACTCAAAGACAAAGAGGCAGCTGTAGGGCACCGTAACAAAGAAGAGCATTTCTTCCAATGGAATGCCCAAGAGCCGTGTTTCGTTCACATAGGACGGATTGAATGACCAGTGTCCCCGATAAGTGGCAAAAACGTCCCATCCGACAAAGAGAAATCCAACCAGAAACATTGCGAGCAAAAGAGGTCTAGCTTTCGAGTAGAATCTCAGTCGTCTCTCGAACGAAAATGCAAGGGGGAATGCAATGATAACCAGGTTCAAGTAGAGATAGAAGCTCATAATCCACACTCAGTACTCCGACAAAACGTAGAACCTTTGCAAGACTATAAGCGTTTACTAACTATAGAAAAAGCGCGCCAGGCGCTTCGACCCAAAGGCAATCTCTTAGCCTGCTATTTGCGATAGGAAGTTTTTTGACACCTCAGGTGTAGCCATCCCAAGTGTTGATTCACTTTAGGGCTTGGGTTGGAGGACGAATCGAATTCTTTCGGCCACGACGACGCCTGCATGCGTGAAATACTTGGCAGCTGAGACCAAACGCCACCGTCAACATGATAGCACTTAGGAAGAATGGAGCGGCCAGACCTGCAAATTGAAAAACAAAGCCACCTATTAGCGGTCCTGGAACCCGTGCGATGCTGCCCACAGACTGGGCCACCCCCAACATGCCTCCTTGTTCATCCGCGGGGGTTCTTTTTGAAATGAAGCTTGGGACAATCGTGTTCATTGTGCCGATGCTGAAAGCTATCAATGTGATTGAAACAAGGAAAACGGCAATATTTGGAATCAGGGGCATGAGAAGCATTCCCATCGTCATGAGCAGAGATCCAAACGCTATGAGTTTTTCTTCGCCTACGCTCTTCGCTAGTATTCCAATCAGGAAACCTTGCAGCATAATTTGGACGAACCCAATGTAAACGAATACGTAGGCCATCTCCGTCTCTTTGAAGCCGAAAAAAGCATTTCCGAGTAATGGGGAGACTACTGGTATTGCAGAAAACGCAAGGGTTATGATAAAGAAAATGACAAGGGTGGCGCCTGTCAGTGGCTTCTGAAGAGCAACAAGAAGCTTGCGCAAGTAACTGTCACTCGAGGTTGATTCTACTCGCGTTTCATGATCGACGATTCTCGTTGACTCGGGGAGGAACAAGAAGACGAAGAGAAAATTTACTAACGCAAGAGTGAAGGCGGCGAAGCCAGGCGCCGAGAACCCGTAGACGCTCAGGAACCCTCCTAGAGCAGGTCCGACTATGAACCCTGCACCGAAAGCCGCACCTACTCTGCCTATTCCTTCAGCCCTGTCCTTTTCGCTTGTTATGTCTGCTATGTAAGCCTGGGCTACAGCTGATTCTGTAGCCATCCCAGCGACTATCCTTGAGACGAGCAGCATTAGAAACGAATTTGCCAACGCAAAGAGAAAGAAGCTTACGCTGGAGGTCAGGACAGATAAAAGAAGAACGGGTCTCCTTCCAGCATTGTCTGATAATCTTCCCAGAATGGGCGAGAAGATAAACTGCATCATAGAAAATGAGGCTACAAGAACACCCAGTGCGGCGGGTCCTGCCTGAAAGGTCTCTGCGTAGAATGGCAGCAGAGGAATAATCATCCCGAATCCAGTTATATCTATGAAAATCGTCAAGAAGATCACCCACGTAGGGGACAGCCCCCATCGAGTCGATCCAAGATTGTTCAAAGTCAAAACCTCGCCTTGTGCAATTGCTGCTGACTGAAACCTACTCGACTTCAACTCAAACCTGAAACCTTCTAGTCTTTTAGACCTACAGATACTTAAACTCATGTTACTGTTGTATAACAGCCACATATTCTAAGACATGCACGATCGCGCGCACGCATTGGAGGGATTCGTACTCACACAAATAATCAATAATTCCAACTGATGTTTTCAGAAGTCGGGGGTTAAGACAACCCTTTTCATCAGTTTTCTTGCGTGGGCTTCTTCGAAGACTTTTTGGATTTCGCTCATCGGTCTCAATTCTGTGAAGGGCTTAATCTGAATGGTCTTGTTCAAGACCAACTTCAATACTTGCGGGTAGTATTCGGGCAAACATCCCCACGTCCCTATGATCTCGGCATCGAAGGCCATGAGTCTTGAGAGACTATACTCATTCTTCTGCATGCCGAACCCGACCCAGATCAACTTGCCAATGAACGACAAGAGGTTGAGGGCGATTGCTTGGCCTGGAAGGGTTCCAGTGACTTCGAAGATAACCCAACCATAGTTATGGGGAAGCCCGTTGGCCTTGCACAGTTCTCGAAATTCGTTCCGAACCGCCCGGGCATCTTTCCCCGTAGAGTTGATGACAAAGTCAGCTCCATACTTGAGGGCTCTCACCAGCTTCTCGGGGTTGCGCGCGATTCCTATGACGGTCTTGGCGCCGAAAGCCTTAGCCATCTGGGCCACGTAGTTGCCGACGCCTCCCGTGACGCCTACGACGACCACGTTGTCATCCTTTTTCAATCCAGCCCGCATACACGCCTGATACGGAGTCGTCACGGCATCAGCGATGACCGCAAGTTCAGCCAGGTGGAAATCATCCCGGCTCTCTACCACACACAGATCTTCCGAAGGGACAGGAATGTGACTTGAGAAGCCGCCGTAGACTCCCAGACTGTTACCCGGCATCTTCTGAGCTAGGCACCGGTTGCCCCTTCCAGCCGCACAAATGGGACACTTGTTGCACGGCATGACGGCTGGCACAATAACCTCCTTGCCGACCAATCCGTCATCCCCAGCCACCACTATACCGCTTATCTCATGGCCCAAGGTGAGCGGTGGTTGGGTGACTGTCGGAACACCGTCGTAGAAGTAGCCTAAGTCGGTATGGCAAACGCCGCAGCCTGCAATCTCGACGAGAACCTCGTTGGGTCCAAGGGGTGGAACAGGAATCGATGTCTTCTCCAGTTTTCCCTCGATGACTTTGCCCGTTTCCGGGTCCTTGCTCCGTGGCTGCGTCATCTGCCAAGTCTGTATTTTATCTGGTACGTTCATAACAACCACCTGTAGGTTGAGTGATCTACGTTATTTTCGTCTTCTTTTATGATTTTTGCCGATTCTGTTTCTTGGTTCCGGAAGCGCTTCACGCGGATGAAAAGGGTTTAAAGCAGACACGTTGCTTCTTCAGAAGGGGATCCTCTTTGCAGTTCAAGAATATCTTGTTCGAGAAGACGGATGGCGTCGCCACGATCATCATCAACCGACCACCCCTTAACATCTTAGACATACCGACTCTGCAGGACTTGAACGAGGCCCTCGACAATATCAAGAAGGATGATCGCATCAGCGTGGTGGTTCTGAAAGGGGCGGGAGACCGTGCATTCTCTGCAGGCGTTGACATCAAAGACCATATGCCCGCAACGGCGGACGAACTCCTCGACGCCTTTCACAGGGTGTTCTACTTGCTATTTGACTTAGACAGACCGGTGATCGCCGTGGTGAATGGGTATGCGTTGGGTGGAGGGTGTGAGATTGTGGCCGCTTGTGACATGGTCATCGCCTCTGACACGTCGGTATTCGGGCAGCCGGAGATCAATGCGGGCGTTTTCCCTCCGCCAGCGGCCGTTTTGTTCCCCAAACTGATCGGGAGAAGAAAAACTTTCGACCTGATCCTCACTGGAGACAGAATTGACGCGAAGGAAGCCGAGCGAATCGGGCTCATCAACAAAGCGGTGCCTGTCGAACAGCTGGACGAGACAGTGGATGCGCTTGTTTCGAAATTGAGGAAGAAGAGTCCGATAGTGCTTCGATTGAACAGAAAGGCGATTTACGAGGGATTAGACATCGATTCAAAGACGGCGTTGGCCAAGGTCACCGAGCTCTATTTGAACCGACTCATGAAAACGCAGGATGCCGTGGAAGGACTGACGGCGTTTCTGGAAAAGAGAAAACCCGCGTGGAAAGGCAAGTAGCGCCTGCTGGCTATGCACGAGCCCCAGATATCATGGCCTCTTCTATCATGATCGATGGCGAGATTACACAGTGAGGTCCTCTTGACGGAAGTTGGAAGTGGCGGGCATCAGCGGCGACCGCCACGATCCGGTTGAAGAAGTCGATCATATTAATTCCGATGTTGGTCTGTCTAATCGCGTACTCAGCTTCTCCATCCTCGATCTTGTATCCTTCAGCGATGAGCCCTGAGAAGTCGCCGGTTGCGATGTTCGGTCGATCCCATGTGGTTCGTAGGAAAATGCCGTTCTTGACCGCGGAGATCAAATCATTGACGGTGCCCTTGTCGGGGGCGATTACGAGGTTCCTGACGCCTATCGTCGGGAGGCCGCGGTAGTTTTGGAACATGTCCCCAGGGACGAGCCGGAACGCGTTTCCGGTGCTCTCTCGGGCTTCTTTTCCGGCTGTATAGGCATCGTAGATGTAGCTCTGCAGAATGCCCTTCGTAATGATCTCTGTCTTCTGGGCTGGGGTTCCTTCAGCATCAAAGCGAAATGACCCCACACCCGCTGGATAGGTGCCATCGTCGACAACTGTGAAGATGTCGGAACCGATCTTCTCACCAAGCTTCTCACACAGATAGGATCGCTCGTACTGTACATTCTCGGCGTTGACCCCTGGCATTATGCCCATGAGAAAAATGGATGAGGCGGCAATGGAGTCTAGAACGACAGGTAGTTTTGCTGTTTCAATTTTCTTGCCGTGAAGGGATTTCAGAGCGTATTCAGCGGAGGTCCTTCCAATCTTTTGGGGATCGATTGCCTTCAGATTTCTTCCCGTTTTAAACTCAAAACTGTAGGACATTTCGCCTCTCTCTTTCGCGATCGTCTCCGCCTCAGCATAGGCTAGTGTTGCTACATTCTCACACTCAACCCCGAGGGAGTTTACTACCGCACGTTCGTGCCATCCGCATCTGAGGACTGAGTTGACGGAGTATATTCGTTTGTCGATCTTCTGGGACTCAGCCATGGTGACTGCGATTTCCAAGAGATCGGCAGCGTCGACGTCAGCTGTCTTCTTGTCATAGATTCCGTCCACAGTGGGCAGTTTCTTCGGTTGGGGCAACGACTTGAACTCAGGATCAGGGGTTCCAGCGTCGGCTTGGGCAGCGGCGGCTCTTGCGGCTGCCATTGTGCTCTTCATTTCGAGTGTTGTCGAGTAGGAGAATCCTAGGGACCCCTTGGAGACGGCTTTTACGCTAAGGCCTTCATCAATGACTGTGTAGGCGTGTTTGACTGTGCCTTTTTCAATTGTTACCGTGATGTGATGAGTCCTATTCAAGAGCGCTTCAGCCTGGTCAGCGCGAGCGTTGATTGCAGCCGCTACGGCTTCGGATCCTAAATCGATTAGACTCTTCTCCATTAGTTACAAGCCTCCGAACACCATTTCCTTAACGCGCGTGTGCGGACCGCCGTCATCCACTCTGACGCCCTGGAGCGACTTGCCGCAGGTGCCTGGGTCTCTGATCACGAGATCCTTGCCCAAAGCGTCAATGTTCTTCAGCACCTCCAATATCAGGCCAGAGATGGCTGCTTCCCGAAGAAGTGATGTCACTTCTCCGTGTTGGATGAGGTAGGCTTCTTCGGGTTTGAACATGAACTGACCCTTCGCCGAGTTGACATACCCGTATATCGATCCTTTTGCGTAGATGCCTTTTCTTGTGTCTTCAATCATCTCTTTAAATGTCCAGTCGCCCGGTGCGATGTAGGTGTTACTCATTCTTACAATGGGAATGTTCTGGTAAGTCTCAGCTCTCGCACTACCGTTGGGTTCGACGTTCATTCTGCTCGCCGTCTCAAGGTTGTGCATGAACTCCTTCAAGACCCCGTTTTCAACGAGCGACTTCGGTCTCGCTTGGGTCCCCTCGCTATCGTACGGGAAGTATCCGAAAGATCCTTTTAGAGTAGGATCATCTACCACTGTCACAACATCGGCCCCGACGTTCGCTCCGATCTTATGTTCCAGAATGGAGCCTCCCGCGAGGACGGTATCTGCTTCGCACGCGTGCCCAAACGCTTCGTGGATGAATACTCCGGCAAGCCGCGGGTCAAGGACAGCTACAAACTTGCCTGCTGGCGCGGTCTTCGCCTTCAAGAGTCGAACAGCCCTTTGGGCAGCCTTCTCACCTAGCTGCAAAGCCCTTTCTGTCTCGACGATTTCGTATCCCCCGGTTCCGGCCTCGATCTCGAACCCCTGCTGCCGCACTCCGCCTTCTTGAGCAAAAGCAACGACAATCGCCAGGGCCACATTTGATCGCGTCTCGACGTAAGTTCCATTGGAGTTGCAGACGACGAGAAGTCCAGTGGTGTCGCTGTAGCGTTCATTCGCATTGACGACTTTTGGACTGCTCTCCCTAGCCGATTTGTCCAGTGCCAGTACGTAAGCGACCTTCTCATCTACAGGCACGTCCGTTACTCGCTTTTTCGCAGGAATTTCAACCGAAGCTTCCGTTGACTTTGGCAACTTCAATTCAAACTGGTGTTTCATCTTTCGTGGAATCGCTTTCGCCATCTTGACCGCGGTCTCGGTCGTCTTTCGCAAAGAACCCTTGTCTAGATTGTTCGTGCAGGAGAAGCCCCACGCGCCGTCGATAAACGCTCTTATCCCAGCGCCCTTGTTGTGCGATTCTATCAATTGCTTTGTTCTTCCGTTGACAGCTCTTATCGTTGTGCCGGTGGTGTCCTCCACGCGAATATCAATGAAATCCACGCCAAGATCAATCCCATATTCTAAAATTGATTCCAACAAGTCCTTCATTTTCAATCCCCAACCAGTGTCAGACGACTTCCCGAAGCGAACGCAGATGCAATATCATGTAGAATTTCCCCAAATGAATTAGGGAGGTAATCTCATTCTTGAGAAGATAAGCATTTCTGAATATTTCATGATCTAGTTCACACCGTAGCTTGCTAAGTGAGTTTCAGGAAATGTTCAGTTTTGGGACTGATCGTAAGCTTTAGCTACTCTTTGAAGTGAGGTATTACGTTCTCTGCAAACAGTCGAAGCGTATCTTTCAACATCTCTGGCCGGACAAAGAAATTCACGACAAAGTGTTGGACGCCTGCTTCAACGTATCGTTCTATGCCCTCAATGATGTCTTCTTCTGTTCCAAAGAAAACCGGCGCTTTATCCAGAATCTCGTCAGGCAACTGCTTCGCTTTCTCCAGCAACGCCATCGTATTCTCCGTTTTCATGACGAGATTGAAGGTCATGTCGAACTCGTCGGTCACATCGAAGCCTAGCTTTCTGGGGATTCGCGGTCTGGTCAAGAAGTAGATTTTCGCGGGCAACCCGATGTTTTTCCGAGCTTCCTCTCGAGTTCCCGCTATAACGGTGAACGTGAAGAGCGCAGGCTCAATCTTCTCCGGATCCCTTCCACCTTTCTTGGCCAAATCTTTGATATTCGCAAGGCCTTGCGCATACTCATCCGGAAACATACTCGCTGGAACCCACCCGTCACCCAAGTCGGCCACCATTTTCATCGTCATCGGAGAGTTCGCGGCTATCCATATGGGCGGATGCGGCTTCTGAACTGGCTGCGGCTGCAGAAATGCTTCCTTGAACTGATAATACTTCCCTTCGTGATCGACGAATTCTTCCGTCCAAAGTCGCCTAAGCAGAGTGACGATTTCACGAGTTCGCCCAACCGGCTTTTTCACGGATATGCCGAACGGACGGAGATTCATGGCCTCGCCTATGCCAACACCCACTGTCGCCCTGCCATTTGATATGATGTCGCAGGTGGTTACCATCTGTGCGAGGGATGCTGGGTGATGCCTGAAGACGTCTCCGACGCAAGTTCCTAAGCGAATTCTGTTGGTTTTTGTGGCGACTGCGGACAAGACTGTCCAGGCCTCCAAGGCGTTCCACCGTTTGATCCCGAATCCCACGGTATGGTCGGGCATCCAAAACGAATCGAATCCAACATCTTCCACATAATTAGCCAGCTCAGATATCAGCTCCCACGGATAGGGGCTGCTTTCAAAGCCAAATCGGATCTCGCGCGTCAACGGGCCTTCATTCCTCCGAATCATCGAGATTAAATTTATATCAGCATTATAATACTTTGGGAGCGACATGTCGGAACAGATGACGGTTCGATGCCTGAACTGCCTGGAGCGAATTTCCATTCAGCCTAACGCGGAAAAAGCAACCTGTCCCAAATGCAAGATCACCTATCGCCTTTCTTGGCCGCGACCGGACCAACCCAAGATTCGAGGACAGGCCTAGATCGGAGAGGAATCCCTGTGCTCAACCGCAAGATGGCCATCATCGACCTCGCAAACGGGAAGATCGTTGTGAAAGTGATTCCTCGGAAAATCCGGCGACTGTATTTAGGCGGAAGAGGAATCGACATGAACCTCCTCTACAACTACATCAAGCCTAGGATCGATCCGCTTGGGCCAGAAAACGTCTTGCTCGTGGGCGCAGGCCTACTCACAGGCATTCCGGCTTTGGGATCTGGAAGATGTGATATTGCGGCGAAATCTCCCCTAACAGGGGCTGTCGGCGACTCGAACATGGGCGGCTTCTTTGCACCCGAACTCAGGCTGGCTGGTTTCGATCATCTAGTTGTCACAGGAAAGGCAGAACGGCCCGTTTATCTCTGGATCCACGATGGCGACGTCGAAATCAAGGATGCCGTTCACCTCTGGGGACACGACACCTTTGAGACCCAGACCGCCATCCAGGAGGCTCATCAGGATGATGAAATCCAGTGCATGGTGATCGGCGTCGCTGGTGAGAATCTCGTCCGATTTGCGAACGTGCGGACGGGGATGAAGAATGCCGGAGGTCGGACGGGCATGGGCTGTGTGATGGGCTCAAAGCAGCTGAAGGCGATAGCGGTCCGAGGAACCATGGACCTGGAATTCGAGCATCCCGATCGCCTTCTGGAATACTGCCGAGAGATGAATGACATGATTATGGGGACACGATGGGCCCGAGCGCAGTCCCGATGGGGCACCATGATCATCTACAGCAACACAAACACAACGGGATTGGTGCGCTGCAGAAACTTCCAGTACAACCGCATGGAGAAAGGCGAGGTTTTAGAATGCGAGAACATGGACAAGTATTCTGTCGGCATGGCGGGATGCTATGGCTGTTCAATAGATTGTCGCCACAGATACCTTTTGAAAGACGGCCCCTACGCACCGCTTTATGGAGAAGGCCCCGAATACACGTCGCAAGGCGCCTTCGGCACGTTGCCCGACTGCCCAAGCCTGGAAACCATTCTCGCCGCCAATCATCTAGTCAACAAGTATGGTTTGGACACGCTGGAGACCGGCAATATCATCGCATGGGCAATGGAACTCTATGAGAAAGGAATCATCAGCGAAAAGGATACGAATGGACTGCAGCTCGAATGGGGAAACAGCGAAGCCCTACTCCAGATGATCCATAAAATCGCAAGGCGCGGAGGATTTGGCAATATACTGGCCGACGGCATGAAACCCGCGATAGCTAAACTCGGAAAAGAATCAGCATACTATGCCATTCAGATCAAAGGGATGGGCAGCCTCCACTCAGATGAGCGGCCCACGCCGAGCTTTGCCCTCGGGATAGCCACCTCCACGCGAGGCGCTGACCATCTTCGAAGTCGTCCAGCCATCGATCTCTACGGCTTGCCGGAGGACGTGTTGAAAGAGATCTATGGAGGCCCAGTGTCCAGCGACTATACCTCCTACGAAACCAAAAGCCGGATGGTCTGGTGGCAGGAACTCCTCTACGCCGTGGTGGATGCGCTGGGCCTCTGCAAGTTTCAAACGGTCTTCTGCGCCGTGCACGCCCCGAAATTCGAGGAGTGGGCAAACCTAATCCAGTTCGCCACCGGCATGCGGCTATCAACGGGCGACCTCATGATGATTGGCGAGCGCATCTACACCCTTGAGCGAATGTTCAATATCCGCGAAGGATTATCCCGAAGAGACGACACCCTGCCTGAGCGGTATTTCAAAGAACCGACCCCCGTGGGGCTGCCCATTGTACGCGGGAAGAAGATTGACAAGGACAAATTCGAACGGATGCTGGATGAGTACTATCGGCTCCATGATTGGGACCAAGAAGGCAACCCTACCCTCGAGGCGCTGCAGAAACTAGACTTGGATACGGAACCGTCTCACCTACTCTGAAGATGGAAGTGACAACTGTGCAGAGAATGTTGTTGGTCGATCCCGAAAAATGCACTGGGTGCAACCTGTGCGAAATCGCGTGTTCCATTAAAAACGAAGGCGTCTTTAACCCCACCGCCTCACGAATCCACATTGTGAAGTGGATACGCTCTGGGGTCTACATTCCGATGGTTTGCCAGCAGTGCGAGGAACCTGTATGCCAAACCGTCTGTCCCATGAACTGCATCGAGAAAGATGATACTACAGGGGCACTGCGTATCGACTACGATAGATGCGTCGGATGCAAATTGTGTGCAATCTTCTGCCCCTTCGGCGGCGTGGGAATCGACGCCCAAAGGGGGCACGTGATCAAATGTGAACTCTGTGGCGGTGACCCGGTGTGCGTGAAATTCTGCAGACCAGGAGCGCTCCAATACGTTCCACTGAATCGGGTGAACCTCCTGAAGCAACGGGCCGCCGCAGAAAGATACTCAGAACTAATGAAGAAATTGATGCCTCCGCCCTAAACTAACGTTCCTAAGCCCTCGAGATACGTGCAGTGTTCATGAAATCCTAGTCTTTCATAAATTGCAATGGCTGGGGTGTTCTGACTGCCTACGTTCAAAACGACGTCTTGATGATGGGTTAGAAGTTCTTCTACAACTCGGCTGGTGCAGATCGTGGCATACCCTTTTCCTCGATGCGACGGATGTGTAAAGACATTGCCTAGGCAAGCGATACTATGTGAGGGAGAACACACATGAGTACCTGCGGCGGAAACCAGAACGCCGTGTCTCTTTAATCCGTAATAGACACCAGTGGTCAACATGTATGGCCGAAAGAAGGCCCGAGAATGAACGGCGTACAGCTTCTCTAAATCCCTGAGATCCTCCTTATTTAACCTAGTGGCTTCGCCTGCGACGGGGGTGAAGGCGTCTTCGGCAACAGCCATACGTTTCATCAGCTGAAGTTCACCAAAGGAGTAATATCTCTCCAAAACCTCGCGATGATGAAGAGGAATATGCGCGTATATCTCTCTTAAAACAGCAGCAGCTTTGAGAATCTTCTCTATGCCATAAGGTTCTCCCACGGTGATTTGCGTTGGAGGTTGAAGCCCCTTGTAATACAGACAAAGCGAAATCACGGTGTCATCTATGCAGGCAACATGCCAATCGCACAGTCGAAACAATTCTTGTTCTAAGTCGCAAAGAGCGTAACCTGCCCAAAGGCGGTCTGTTTCCAAAAGAGAACGAATTCTCTCCTTATCCCTTTCTTCGCGAACTAAGATTTCTCCTTTCATGAATTGCCTACCTTTTCAGTGTCCAGTAATAGAGGTTTATTCAGGCCTTAAATTCTAAGCATGCATGGAGACGCCGTTTGCGAAGCTTTAAAATGCTTTACACCTTTAAGACAGACTATAGCTGTTGAGGATTCTTGAAAAGAACGAAGAGCTCGAAAAGAAAGAAAGGAAAGAAAAGAAGAAAGAGAGAACAGCGAAGAGTTGAACAGAGAAAACAGGCGAGGAAAAGCTAGTGCTACAAGCAGAGTGATGCTGCCCTGGAGGCACTTTCTCTATCGCCGGGTCGCGTGCATATTGCGATGTTGAGCGTTTGATGATTTTTTGAGATAGGACGATTGAGATCACATTTACGTGGAGATTGATCTAACGTTTGAAGCTCGTGGACCTTTTGGGCCTTCTGTTATTTCGAATTCCACTTTTTCTCCTACTTCCAAGCTGTTCTTTCCTTGGATTGCGGAGTTGTGAACGAACACGTCTTTGCCGTCCTCGGTGGTTATGAAACCGTAGCCGCTTCTATCCATCCATCTCTTCACTGTTCCAGTTGTCAAGCGATTCACCTCTTTATCGTGGCTAATTCGGAAATGCAAACGAGCTTTTTAAATCTTGTTATGTAAAGTACTCAGCGTGTGGGGCTTAAATTCTAAGCGGTGCTTTTGAAAAGGCAGTGGTGTCGAATGACGAGAGACGAGGCGATTCCCCGTTTTGTTGACAGAGCTTGTGTACCCAAATTTACCCAAATACACGGCTTGGAGACCACGATCTTGACGGGTCTACACGGCGAGAAAATGATGATGGTTCTGAACACCACCCCGCCTGGACATACTGTGCCGTTGCACTCACATCCTCACGAGCAGATTGGTATGGTCTATGCGGGCAAGGCACTTCGAAAGATCGACGATGAAGAGCGTGTTGTTGAGAAAGGAGACTTCTATTGCATTCCAGCCAACGTGCCACCCAGCGACATAGTCATAGGTGAAGAACCCTTTGTCATGTTGGATATCTTTTATCCCGTGCGCAAAGATTTTGTAGAAAGATGTAAGAAGTCTCCACGGTGACTTGAGGTCCGCTCTCGCAGCTTGCACTCTCAATCTTTCTCTCGTAGTGCCATGTCCAAGATTTCTACAATGTCGTAGATGTTCATTCCAAGCGAGTGCTTGGTTGACGTGTACAGAAAGTTTGTGTAACACAATGGACACGTGGTCGTGAGGCCATCAACATTTAACGGCGCAATATCTTCGAGCAATCTCTGATGGGCGAGGCTCATGCTTGCCTTACTATTGACGCCCCAAAATCCGCCCCCACCGCCACAACACCGCGAATGTTCCCGATTCATGAAAGGTTCGGCAAGCTGCAAATCTGGGATAGCCTGCAGAACGTTGCGCGGTGCATCATAGACGCCGCAGTGCCTTCCCAGGCCGCAGGGGTCATGATACGAAACCTTCATCTTCAATCGATCGGGTACTATCTTCTCTTCTTTTATCAGACGCTCCAGAAGCTGCGAGGTGTGCAACACGTCGCACGGCAATTCGATATCCAGCTTATTCGGATAGAAATTCACAAAGGTCTCGTAGCACCCTGAGCACGACGTCACGAGCGTCTCCATATTTGCACCATGGATTGCTTTGATAACACGCTCCGCATTTCGCGCTGCCTCTTCGAATAAACCTCCGAATATCATAGGAACGCCGCAACAGCCTTCCTTTTCACCGAGCGTCACGACGGGCACGTCTGCTTCATTCAAGACGTTGACCGTAGCTACCGCTGTTTTCCTGATTCCCGAACGCAATGCAGTGTTGCATCCGACCCAATACAAGACGTCTGCCTCTTCCCTCAACGAATTTGAGGGGAGCTTTTTCACCCAATTCGCACGTTGCCTTGCAGAAGCTCCAAGTGGATTCCCACATTCTCTAATATTCTGTGAAGCTACTTGGGCTGACTCGGGAGCCAAGCCAACTTCCGCGACCTTGCCACGGACACCTAGTATGGCCTCGTGAATCTGCGAAGTCGAGATGCATTGCATGTAGCACGATCCACAGAGTGTGCACGAATACAAGACGTCAGCCAATCTCTTCGAGGGTTGCACTTCGCCTTGTACGAAGCCCCGCGTGAGGAGGTATTTTCCTTTGGCTGACCATGTTTCAACATGATCGAAGTAGGGCGCGACGGTACAATATCCAGTGCATACATCACAACTCTCACAGCGAGAAATCATTCCGTCATTCAGGAGCGTCTCTATGAGAGCTGTCAAATTCTTGTAGGATCGCTCTCGAGTGCGCATCAACCTCAATACATTCTGTCGCGTCTCGCGGATCTCTTCCGTACTCTTGCGGCGTCTTTCATCAAACTCGGCAATATCTGGAGGGGGAACCGTGTCTAAGACCACGACCCCGCGGTTCGCCTGTCCGATCTTGACCACATCGGCGTTTCCTCCTCTACGAACCAGAGTGAACGCCTCCGCATCGGCTAATTCCTCGATCTGATCAATCGCAGTTTCAGCTGTCGTCTTGACAACAATCAAGGACTTCGAGTTTCTTCGATCGTCGAAGATTTTTTCGAAGGAATAGACGTAAGCATCTTCAGGGCTCGCGAGAACACATTTCGGGCTCACTATTTCCCTGAGTTTGCTGACGATATCGCTTTTCAACATCATTCATTAACTATCCCCGCAGCTTAAAAGCCATATCTACATTGTACTCGTCCGAAAAGGGTGACTTTCCGACATAAGCGCCGCCTCAAACAACTTTTAAATACGCGCTGAATTAACCAGACTGAAATATGATGTGATGGCAATGTCTGAAAGAGAATACGACTGGTATCCGGCTGAAGATCCCAAAGATTGGCGGACCGTCAACTACGATCCGAACTGGTATGATCACACGGCGTGGGTGGCCATTAACAACCCTCAGGAAATGAACTCCTACGTCCTGGGCACGCTCAAGGAGTTGGGCACTGCCTTTGAGAAGGCTATGGGCGACGACGCGGTCCAAATCATCGTGATGAGCGGCGAGGGCGACCGAGCCTTCTGCACCGGTGGAAACGTGAACGAGTACGCCGAGATATACAACAAGAAGCCGTGGAAGTTCTGGGAGTGGGGAGAATTCTATGGCAGAGTCTTCGATATGATCATGCACTGCGGAAAACCCGTCATCGCCCGAGTCAACGGGGCCGTGGCAGGCGGCGGATGGGAGTTTGTCTCCTGCTGTGATCTCGCAATTGCCGCAGACCACGCCAGATTCATTTCTCCCGGTCCGAGAGTCGGTATGACTTCCATTGGCGGATTGTCGCAATGGCTCCCCCTGCACATGAGCATAAAGAAATCCGCCGAGATGGTTCTCCTGAGTTCACAGATCAATGCGGAAGAGGCGCTCAGGTACGGTGTAGTCAATGACGTTGTCCCTCTAAACGCGTTAGACGATAAAGTGAAAGAATACATTGACAAGATGAAAAAATTGTCCCCGTCCAGCCTTTGGTATTACAAGGTTCACCACAACTGGTGGAAAGAACTGATCTGGCGGGTCACATGGGAACATGGAAAAGCTTGGTTTGCGCTCAACCTCGGCTCGATAGAGCCTACTGAGGGCCTGTGGGCCTTCAAGCAGAAGCGAAAGACCGACATGGGAAAAATTCGGGCTTTCATTGCAGAGGGTGGAGATCCTAGGGTCCCACATGGGCCGTACATGGCAAAATGTAGTAAATGCGGAGCCGAATACCTCCCTCAAGCATCGAAATACTGCTTGAAGTGTGGCGCCAAACTGTCGTGATGACAAACAATGAGCAGAAAGATCGCCGTAGTAGGCGTAGGCCAAACCGCATTCACCCGATCCTGCGGCATTTCCATTCGAGAACTCTGCTTCGAAGCATTCAAGGAAGCCGTCGACGACTGCGAAAACCTGTCTCCCAAAGACGTAGACGCTTCCATCATCTGCTCCGCGCCTGAATACGACAAACAGCGAACACCTGCTGGACTTATCACTGAATACCTCGGACTGAACCCTAAACCCACCTTCTTGGCAGAGGCCATCTGCGCCTCAAGCAGTGTGGGCACCAGACTAGCCTGGTCCTTCATCAAGGCAGGGCTCCACCGAACCGTTGCCGTCATTGGCTTTCAGAAGATGTCTGAACTCGCGTCGGCCGAATCTCAGGAAAGAATGCTCCGAGGAGCGGATGTAATGTGGGAATCCCCGTTTGGATCCATGATGCCCGCCTACTATGCCATGTTTGCCCGCGCGCACATGCACACGTACGGAACCACGGAGGAACAGATGGCTAAGGTTAAGGCAAAGAGCGGCAAGTACAGCGTCCTAAACCCCAAGGCCATGTTCAGAAAAGAAGTCGCTGTCGAGAGCGTGCTGAAGTCACGCGTGATAACAAGCCCTTTGAAGCTCTTCGACTGTTGCGCCAATGCTGATGGGGCATCCTGTCTAATTCTATCCGATGCCGACAGCGCCAAGAAGATGACCGACACACCTGTCTGGATCACAGGCGTAGGACTCGCATCTGGATCCCTCTCGCTCGGTGCCCGAGACACGGTTACGTCTCTTTCGTGTGCGACCGACGCCGCCGACGAAGCCTACAAAATGGCCAACCTTTCGCCAAAGGATATCGATGTCGCAGAGGTACATGACTGCTTCACTATCGCTGAGATCCTGGCCTACGAGGACCTCGGCTTCTGCCCGCGAGGCCAAGGTGGAAAACTGATAGATGAAGAGGAAACGTACATTGGTGGACAGACACCTGTCAATGTGGATGGTGGCTTATTGTCAAAGGGCCATCCAATCGGCGCCACTGGTGGATCACAAATGAGAACCATAGTCATGCAGCTCAGAGGTGACGCTGGAAAGACGCAAGTCGAGGGCGCTGAAACAGGCCTAGTCCATAACATTGGAGGCATAGGTGTATACGGCGCTGTGACCATCTTCAGGAGATGACCCCATGAACTTTGAAAGATTCGGAAAGGTCAGCTACACAAAAGAGACGAAGGTTGCAGACTTTGTGCACCATTTGGAAGAGGGCAAGATCATGGGTACAAGATGCAAAAACTGCGAAGCGCTCAATTTTCCACCTAGAGCAGACTGCGCCAGTTGCCTATCCAGCGACGTAGAATGGGTTGAACTGAGTGGTAAGGGAAAACTAATCACCTACACCACCGCGCACTTCGCCCCGGTGGGCTTCGAAGATGACGCTCCATACACCCTGGCACTAGTGGAGCTTGAAGAAGGTCCACGCGTCCTCGCGCACCTCAGTAAGGAAATCACAAAGGGGGAAACCAAGATCGGCATGGCGCTGGAATTGGTTCCTGTCAATTTGGCTGAAGGCAGAATCAGTTACGAGTTGAGAAAACGCTAGTCCTTCTGTAAAGTGGCAATGCCCCGATCTATAGGCCTATGATTGGAATACCTGGTGAAGTCTCACGAATCAAAATAACCAAGCACGGTTGAGTAATTCCCATTCTGTTCCTACGGAGATACTGCCCGATATGGAAATTGCTCGCCAGTTGCAGCAATCAGATAAATATCGTAGGTTTGCCCATGACTCCAATCCAGAGGCACGATGATATCTGCCCAAGCTCCTTGAGCCACGCTGACACTAGAATCTAGAAAGGTCGGTGTGCTGCGAACACCTATCTTGTACTTGCTAATAGTCAGATCTGTCGTCCCCGTGTTTTCCACGGCTATGGTTGCTGTCCTTGGGGTCACATCATTGAACGTGCATCCCAGGATCTCCAGTTGAGCTGTTTCTGTGAAAGTGAAGGTCAGGGCTCCCATCCAAGCCGCGACTGCTATGGAAACCGCAACAGTTGCTGCCATCAAGATGATTGCCGCAATCACCGGACTCAGAGCTCTTCGATTCTTCATGAGGCTTACCATTGGACTGCCGATCCCTCCTTTTGGGTTAGCCAAAATAAGTAGGGTGAGGGAGACAATTAAATCTTACGACTCAATACATTCGGCGCGCTTTGCACGCGTGTGTTACAGATACAGCGCTTGTTGTCATATAATGATAAAGATCCTTGGAGATTCTGAGGGCCTGACAGGGGAAGTGCTACGCCGTGCTATGCTGGCTGCGAAGTAAAATCGTGCGCGCACGGTTAGATGTAACATGAAACGATGTTGAACTCGCTCAAACTCTCGATCAAAACGCCCTCATTTCCCTTTTTTTCCAGAAACCCTGATTTTCAATCAAAACCTATGTTGAAAAGGTTGTAAAACCTATGTTACTGATCGAGTTTGAAATTGAACATTGTTTTGAGCGCGATTCCTGCGTTTTGGGCTTCTTTTCTGAGTCGAGCTTGAGTCTATACGGTTTAACACGTTTTAACACGCGCTTCTCGAATATTTTTTCAGCAAAATTTTGTAAGTGCACGTTGCAAATAGGCTGAGCCGAGGCGTGAGCGCATGACGAAAAACAGAGGAGAAACGTGCACAACTCAGACGACAACCGCAGGAATCAGCTTTCTGAACTCAACGCTCAAACACCTAGACGACTTTGCTCAACAATACTGTGACATGCATGCATAAACTCGAAGAGTCTGTCAAGAAACTGCATGCATGCGCATGCCCCCGCAAATGTTAGCCCGATGTTAGGTCTAAAACTTACATTTCCCATTGTTTTCGTGTCTAAAATCAAGCGCGCGCAGTAAGAAAGTAACGCTTCAACGTGCGTCCGCGCAAAGTTGAGAGCTGCATGGTAGCCGAAAAGTTTTCAGATCTTTATATCAATAGTCGTTCAGCATTTTTATGGAGGCACTAGTAGTTGAACGATGATGATAAATTCCGAGTCTATGATGACGACGTACCCGAGCAGGCTAAGGAAGCCTATGATGAACTTGCAGACTGGTACTCGGCGAGGAAAAAGGGTTCCTACGAATTCAAGATGCAGTTGCCAGTCATTTTGAATCTCTTAGGCGACCTTCGTGGCAGGAGCTTGATAGACATTGGTTGCGGTCCAGGTGTCTATTCTGTGGAATTTGCAAAACGAGGAGCCGAGGTTCTCGGGATAGACATCTCACAGAAGATGTTGGACAAAGCGAGGAACAACGCTGAGACTGCAAATGTGAAGTTGACATTGCAGAAGTCAGATGCGCACTCGTTACCTTCCACAAATGAATCATTCGACGTGGCCGTCCTGATCCTCACAATTTTGAATGCGAAAATGGTTGAAGAGGCAGCAAGAGTTCTAAAACTTGGTGGACTGCTTTTGTTTTCAGACACCCATCCGATAATTGAGTCGAAAGGAAGGTGGGAAGGTGACGACATCGGCGCGGCGAGAGTCGTTGAAGATTATTTCTTGCAAGATAAAAGACAGTGGCAGATGAAGCCCGGTCCAGGGCGAAGGATCACCCTCAAGTATTATACGCGAACAATTGAACAGTGCGTTGACATGATCGCTGATGCAGGTTTTAGAATTTTGAGGATAGCAGAACCAAAGCCCGGAGAAGACGTCAAAAACAGCGATCCGGTTCATTATGATAGATGTTCAAGAATACCATACTTCATAATCTATCTGGCACAAAGGCATAGGTGACCAGAAGATTGAACAAAATAAAAGCCTGCCCATGCCTCGGTGCAAGTCAGAATTTGTCTTCCTTTTTTACAGTTCTTTCTGCATGCGCGTAAACCCGAAGAATTTTTGGTGACAATTTATCACATGCATGCATGCGCCTCTTCGGTCTTATGTAGATGGTTTTGACTGTAGCGGTTTCATCTTCGAAGTCATAGCACTTTCTGCATTCTTCGAATTCACTAGGTGTCGCGGGTTCGAGGTGAACTTCGTAGCCCAATGATTCGTAGAGTTCTACGCATTCGCTTAGTCTTGGTTCGTCGATGGTGTTCTGCTTCACCCACCCCTGTTCTTTCAGTCTATTGGCTCCATGCCTTTTCTTCCGTGGCAACGCACTTCTCTCCAGAGTACTCTAAAAGAGATCAAACATTTCTTCGTTGAGTTCAGGCATCCGTCCGTGTTCCCTAAGAAATTTTTGGATCAGCTCGCTTTCGCGCATTGTGTACATCGGATTCTCTTCATAACCAAAATAGCGTGCTCTGCCCGTAGTCTTCAGCTTTTCGTCGAGTGCTTGACGCAGATCAGGTGTGCCTGCAATGTAAATTATGGCCTTTTTCTCATCGAGTAGTTGATAAACGCCACTGGTTTCAGGGACTACGCTCACGTTCTGTTGGATAAGCTCCCGCCATTTCTCGGGTGGCAGCCTCGTGGGCGATATCGTGAGTCTTAGGTCGCATCTGAGGCAACGGTTCGCTTCCTTGATGGCTTCTTCTCTATTCAAACCGAGCTCTACTAGAGAAAAGTCTTGAAGCCTCCGCTCCAGAGGCAGTTGGGGCATTTCCACGCGCTTCATATCCGCGAAGCCTTCTTCTCTTCCTAGCCATCTATCCGCTTCTTCAGCCTTGACGAAGGTTTCACGGAGGCTTCCATCTCCGCCAAGGTATTTATCTATAGATGCCGCTGCTTTTCGCGCCATCGCAATAGCATCAATGACTGAAGCTGGACCACTGACAACGTCGCCACAAGCAGAAAGCCCCGGCAGACTTGTTTCTAACGTCGACGGATCAACTACGATGGTGTTCTGTTCGGTAGTTTCGATCTCCTTTGGCCAGCAGAATCGGTCAGGCGTCTCTCCAACAGCTACTACTATGGTATCGGCCCCTATCTCGAATTCTGACCCTTCAACTGAAATAGGGCGTCTTCTGCCTGTCTCATCGAGTTGCCCCAACTCGGTACAAAGGCATTCGAGGCCGGCGACGTGGCCCTCTCTGCCCACGATGCTTTTCGGAACTGCCAAGAACCGGAACTTCACCCCCTCATTTTCTGCCGCTTGAACTTCGCATGGATTTGCTGGCATCTCCTCTCTTGACCTGCGATAGAGAATGGTAACTGCTGTTGCGCCTAGGCGGAGGCCCGTTCTGGCGGCGTCGACTGCAACATTGCCGCCGCCGATTACCAAGACGTGATCCTTGATGTTAACCTCCTGGCCGAGGTTGGCGCTTTTCAGAAAATCCAGCCCCCACAGCACGCCTTTCAACTCTGTCCCAGCAATATCAAACCCTTTGTCCCGACCGGCGCCACCCGCCAATAACGTGGCATCATATTGAGTCCTGAGGTCACGAAATGTCAAGTCCTTGCCGATGGCTGTGCCAGTTTTGATCTCCACTCCCAGCGCTAAAATCTCATCGACATCTTTCTCAAGCATCTCTCTGGGTAGACGGTATGGCGGCACGCCAGCTCGAAGCATTCCTCCATATTTCAGTAATGCCTCAAAAACCGTCACCGCATGGCCCTTCTTCGCTAAGTAGTAAGCCGCAGTGAGGCCAGCGGGACCAGCCCCTACTATGGCGACCTTCTTGCCTGTCGGTGGGGTAACTCTGAGTTTTTTCTTCCAGAGATTTGTATCGTGTTCTGCTGCAAATCGTTTGAGGGCACATATCGAAATGGCTTCGTTCAGTTCTGTCCGGCGACAGACAATTTCACAGGGGTGGTGACAGAGGTAGCCGAGAACGGTGGGAAGCGGAACCTTTTCGCGAATCACGGCTACAGCTTCAGCGAATTTGCCTTTGCTGATAAGACGGATATATCGCGGGACGTCGATACCTGCAGGACATGCGTGCTTACACGGTACAAGGTCCTCTTCAGGCGGGGGCCACCTGAGATTTTTGTCCATCAGTGCCCCAGTTGGACAAACTTCCACACAGGCTCCACAGAACCTGCAGTCAGATTCTTGCAGCGAGGGGGCAACCGTGCCTACGATATAGTCCTCGCCATCAAAGACGATACCGAGGGCTTCCACGCCTCGTACATCCCTACACACCCTCACGCAACGGCCACAGCCTATACAAAGGTTGTAATCTTGAACAAACAAGGGCGTCTTCACAACTGGGAAATTTCTGAAAATGTACCGGGGTACATCTTCCCTGATTCCGATGTATTCTGCGACTTTTTGCAGTTCACAGTTGCCGAACTTATCGCAGCACCGCTCATCAACTGGCACGTTAAGCGAACAAGGCTCCCGACTGCACCCCTCCTTCTCCGCACAGACTAGACAGGCATGCGGATGCTTCGCCAATATCTTCGCCAAGTTCTTACGTCTGAGTTCCTGAACTTGCGGCGTATCTGTATGAACAATCATCCCTTCTCTCACGAGCGTGGCGCAGGCGGTAGGAAAACCTTCCGTTCCATCGACTTCCACAACGCAGAGTTGGCATCCTTCAAACCCTTTCGGATTTGAGTCCAAGCCCACCACAAGTTGACCGCCTCGATAGACTTTGCGGCTAGGTTCGAGTTCTGAAGCTGGAGGCAGGTCCGGGTGATAGCAGAGGGCAGGAATGTAGAGGTTCGCTTGCCGGGCTGCTTCTAATAGCGTTGTGCCTTCTTCCACAGTAACTTCGATGCCGTCTATCGTTAGTGTTGCAGTATGCATTTTTTCCATCTTTCAATTGAAGAAGTGTCTGATTGCTAGGGTTGCTAGGCTATGAGGGTTTCCAGGTATGGACAATTGCGTCTCGGGTACAGGCTTTGATGCATGGAGGTTTCTCCTCCGGTTTGCATGGAGCGCAGCTGTATTTGATTTTCTTGCGGTGTCCCTCGGTTACTGCTGCGACAATTACATCTTCTAGGTCAATCATCATCGTCTTGGTCTCTAGAACACCTTGAGGGCAGACTTCAACGCACGCGCCGCAGCCGTTACATTTGTCTGTATCGATGCTGATGAAGTATTCTCCTGACCCATCTTTGTATCCGTAGTGGATGATCACCTACTTAACCTCGACCTGTTGTTCAAGCAGCTTTTTGCTCTCTTTCATAGAGCGCCTTGGCGAATAGCGCCGCTCCTATTGCGCCTGCGATCATGGGATCCAGTTCTTCTTTCATCGGAAGCGCTTCTATGCCAATTATTCTTTCGACGCGCTTCACAATGCCAATGTTCTTTGCGATGCCCCCCGTGATGACGAAGTCCTTTTCGACCTTAATCTTCTCTAGCAGTTCCGATATTCTACTTGCCATGGCGGAGCAGAAGGCGGCAAGAACCAGTTCTTTCGGCCACCCTTTGCGGAGCAGCCCCACCGCCTCAGACTTAGCAAAGACCACACAAGTGCTACTCACTGGTTTAGGTTCCTTCTCTATTTGGAAGGAGAGCGGTCCAACTTCTTCGATGGGTACGGACAGCAAGTCGGCAAACACTTCCATGCCTCGACCTGTGCCTGCAGCACATTTGTCATTCATCAGAAATGCGGTTACCTTACCTCTCTCATCACAGTGTATCGCTTTACAGTCTTGGCCGCCCATATCTAATACGGTTCTCACGGTAGGCCCCCAAATGTAGTTCGCGCCTCTGGCGTGGCAGGCAATCTCTGTGATTGCTCTCTTGGCGAAGGGAACGTTCACTCGTCCATATCCTGTTCCCACAGTGTACATGATCTTGTCAAGCTTCAGCCCCGTGCCTTCAGAAGCCCAATCCATGACGCGCTGGGCGCTGTCAGGACTGCTCGATCCTGTTCGCTTAATGCTGTAGGCGTATAACTCACCATCTGCCATTATAGCCGCTTTGGAGCTTACTGAACCAACATCGACTCCAGCCGTAATGATTTCAGCATTCTTCCAATCTCGTCCCGGCACCGTTCGGCGGTATTCGGGCCATCTCCAAAATTCTTTACTCATTTTTTGACGCTCCCTTCTTCTGAGGTAGAAGCGCAGCTCCCAATGCGCCCACAAACTCGGGGTCTTCAGGTATTAGCAGCTTGACCCCTAAAGCTTTCTCCAGAGAGTTGACGAATCCAACGTTCTTTGCAACGCCGCCCACCAAGATCACATCCTTCTGGATTCCCAATCGGCGGGTCATAGACGCTATCCGATCCGCTATAGCGTCATGTATCGCCCGAACAATATCTGGTTTCGGCGTCTTCTCATGGATCAGCGTCACCACTTCGGACTCGGCGAAAATTGTGCACTGGGCGTTCATTGGAACGGCCTTCTCCGCTTTGAGGGACAACGGACCCATGTCTTCCAGCTTCATTTCCAGCGCCCGCGCCATTGCCTCCACGAACGTACCTGCTCCAGCGGCGCATCTCTCGTTGATGACGAAATCTACCATCTTCCCTTTCTCATCGCATTTCACGGCGCGGCCTTCTTCAGCGCCAACGTCGATGATTGTTCTCGCCGACGGGACGAGGAAGTTTCCCCCGAGGGCGTCCGCTCCCATCATACTTACTTCGCCGTTGACATGAGGCGCTTGATCTTTACCCGCGCCCGTTGCCACAACGTGATCGATCTCGTCCAAGGACAAGCCGGCTTTGCTCAGTGCTTGGTTGAATATCTTTTCAGCGTCGGCTCGTTGATCGAATCCGCTTGGAATTTGACCTTTGGCCAAGATCTCGCCGTCTTTGAGGATTAGCACTTTGACGTTTTTGGAGCCCATATCTATGCCTGCAGTTATCAACGATCTCACCCACTATTTCGCTCCGATGATCTCCAAGAAGGCATCTATCTCAGTCTTTGTTCTTTCGATGTCGAACTCTCTCTCGTCGCCCATATTTCCTTCAAAGTGCATGACTGGGATACCCGCCTTTTTCAGGGCCAGCTTGTTCTCCGCTATCCCCATGCTTAGACCTTCGCAGCCGCGGTTATAATGCAGCATGACTCCGTCAACCTTCCATTCCTTTGCGATTCGCTTCATCATGTCGCTCTTCAATTTCGGTGAGTAGAAATGTTGCCATTCAGGCCGGCTGAGAGTCCATTCTGCTAGAACTCGTAGCGCCTGCTCTCGCGTCTCGATTTCTATGCCTTTTTCCTGCGGTGTCGCTCTGGCTCCCCAGGTCCCATCTTCTTGCACCTCAAAGATACCGGTGAGCCCGAAGGTGTAGAGCGAACCGATTGAGATAACCCCGTACTTCTGCAGGTACCTCCAGAGTTGTAGGAAGGCCCAAGGGGGTTGGGTGTCTGTCATTACTCGAAACCGCTCGTTGCTGACGGCGGCGATCTGATTCGCGATTCGATCTTTGACCTCGTCTCGGAGTTTCTCGTAGAAGTCCACGCATTCTTTTCTGTGTTTCATGAGGGTACTGATGACGTAGAGGGAGTACATGGTCTTTTCATCTAGCGGCGCAGGCACGGCCTTATTAAGCGTGCATATTTCAGCCCACAAGGACGTCGCGCGGCACTCGTTGTATACCGCTTGGATCAGCTTTTCGTCGTCACACTTTCTTCCTGTAGTTTTCTCCAACCAGTCGATGCCATCCATCATTTGGGAAACTATGTAGTTCAGCCTTCTCTCGTTGAGTTCGTCGTAGGGCCCTACGCTAACGTCGATGCAGAAAAACGGGACGCCGCCCTCAAGTTCGCCCGCCACTTGGTACCATTTGGCGTGGCTGCAGCAAATGTGGGTTGTCCAGAGAAAGTCCGCCTTGGGAAACTTTCCACCCCACGCGTATTCGTCCAGAATAATAGAGCCCCAATAGTTCCTCATGTAGGCGCACAGGTCACGGGCGTATCCCTTTGCTTCGGTCGCATCATGGCATTTTGCCGCGAAGTCTTTGTTGAAAGCTACGGTCGCGCCGTAGGGTTCTCCGGTGAGACTGAACACGTCGTCTCCAAGCCCAGCGGGGATTGCGCTGAATGACCACGCACCACCAGCCCACCGTATTCCACCGATTTCATGAGCGTTTGCATAGTTTTCGTAATATTTTGCTCTCAGCTGCTTCGCGTCATTCCAGCAGTCTAAGAGTCGGGTCTTATACTTGGCCTCAAGCATGTTCATTTCTCCTAAAACAGGTCTGTGGGAAGCTGAAATGTTTCAAGGAAAGCCTCTACACGCGTTTTGAACTGCCCCACAGGGACGGTGACATCGAATTCAAGGAAGTACGTTGAAATACCACTCTTCTCAAGGTGCTGCTTGATAACAGGGATGTCAAGTTCATGAGGATCGCAGAATTTTTGCTGTATCAGCAGGGCTCCTTGCACGTTGAAGTCCTTTGCTAGCTGCAGTATGTGAGGCAATCTTGTTCGTTCCGGCCAATCTTTACTTGGGCATGCAGGGCGGTCGATGTAGCGGGCGGCGACTGCCATAAGTCTATCCTCTTGGGGAACTACCTCGCCCCAGAAGTATCGCGTCCCGGTGCAATGATCGTCAATCACGATAGTTGCCCCTAGCGATTCCACCATGTCCACAAACTCTGTGTCATCATCTTCGCTGCCAAGAATCATCAGCCGTGTGCCTGTTACGCGGTTGAGCTTTCGTTCCGGCAACTCTTCCAAGAGCCCTTCAAGAGCTCGGTTGTGCTCTTCCTTATCAGTCATCTGACTTGAGACCACCATCTCCATTGCTTCCAATCCGGTAAGCGGAGGGTCCTGATTCTTCCGATGTTCGTAGACTTGTTTCATCAAACGGCGGTTTGTGTTGCAGGTCTCAATCGCCTGGTCCAATTTTTCGTTTGTGATGGGGTTTCCAGTCCACTCTTCTAGAGATCTTTTGAGATCTGCCAGCTCTCCTCGTAAATAGGGATAGGCTCGTGGGGTCTGCACTCCATGCGGCATGTATAGGTAATGACTATACTCTGTAGGAATGTGCGTTCTCCAACTGGTGAACGCTTGGCGCATATGTAGACAGCACTGGGCGATCATTATGCCGTCCAAATAGTCATACCTGCCGAGGAGTCCTTGCGCCAAGCAGTCGCGGCACAATGGACAGAACATGGCAAAGATGTGGGGTTCCGTTACGCTCTGTGCTTCGTGGCTACCTAGGATGCGCACTGGCAGAATCCCTGCGGCGTACAGGATTTCTTCAGGCACGTAGGTGCAGAAGTAGCCAATCACCTTGCCTCCCGTCTTGGCTTTCCATTCTTTGGCGTATTCGTGGCGGTTATGATACCACTCATGAAATCTTTTGAAGGCCTGCGTCTTTTAGGCACTCTCCTAATATTTTGTATATAAATTGAATCTTACTAATATAAGATTTCTTCTGCTTATATTCCCTCGCAGATGATCAAGTACTTATTTTCAGTAGTTGCGAAATCTCATCAGGCAGGTGTCAAGATCCTGTTCATCGCGTCGTCTGCGATAGCGACAGAGTATCCTGCAATTCTTCGAAGATCACGGGCGATCATTCCCAGGGTGACAGCGGTGTCCACATCTCGTGTCCTCACGATTTTCGTCAAGAGTTCCTTCTCTGCTTTCCTAATCGTATCCATCTGTTCTACTGTAGCGACTGCCTGTTTGACGTCTTTTTCAAGAAACGCGTGAATCGCTTTTCTTTGCATCTCGTAGCCAACCTTGGACATGTCTGAAAGAAGATCCAGAATCTTCTGATCAACCGGCGCTTTCCTTGAATTGAGAACATGTCTCGCAATTGATGATGCATGATAGACTAGTCGGTTCAAGTCTCGTGCGACCAAGGCGAACGTAATGCACTCTTGGCAATTTTCCACTCCAACTGCATTTGCTATGACCTTGCTTAGACTTGCGAGAGCCACTTGTCGTATGGTCATTCTATAGTGTCTCTGGGCTTCGCGTCCTCTCTCCAGCACTTCTTCAGCTAGTGGAAAATTCTGCCTTATCATGGATCTTACTGCGTCTTCTTGCAGATGAAGCGAAAAGGCCGACGTCTTTTCTATGAGGGATTTGAGCGAGAATGCAGTAGGATCTAACAGGATTTGAAAACTCAGTCTTTCTGCTTCTTCTTCCGCAATTTCGACTCCGGGTAGATCCGTGCGCAGGCGTTTCAGTCTTCGCTTTTGCTCGGCTGGGATAATTTTCTTTGAGGTGATGTTGATCTTGTTGGTCCCTTGGATGTAGTATGTGGCAATGCTATATTCTAGGGCTCTGAAGCTTGGGTAATCTCCAAGTAGCAATTCAACTTCAAGAGGCCGCTCGCTACTCATGCCCACAGGATGTAACCTGAGACTTCCATCTTCCTCCTCGCACACAGCAATTTGCTCCCCGCGGCTGAGTTTTCTTTTTTCCACCCAGTCTTTTGGGAGTGATAAGGTGAAACTGCCGCCTTTGATCTTCTGCAGTTTTCGGATTTCCATTTTCATCCCTTCGAAAGTGAACCTAGATGTCTTGCCCCTTTGTAGTATATATAAATTATATAAAAAGGCATTCGCTTATAGTTGGTTATATTGTTCTACACAAGCAGCGCGCTCAAAAAAGGAGGCGAGGCGCCTCCACAGCGCGGTAACGTATCACGTGGAAAAAAGGGTCACTTTATCGGCGTGAACCGGTAGAATACTCGTCCGTCATCTAGCTCTACGATTTTTAGCTGAACTTTGTCACCTATGTGGAGTTCTTCATAGGTAGTGTCGTCCAAGCGTGTTGACAATAGAAGATCGCCGATCTTGACAAAGCCTATGCAGAAGGGGATATCCTGAACGAAGCCTAGCGGTGCGCCGAGTCTTACTTCCGTAAAGGCGTAGAGTTCTCCTTCAGTACCTAGATCGATCCATTCAAGCTTATCAGATAAGCATTCAGGACAGATGATTCGTGGGGGCCACAGAAGTTTTCGGCATTTCCCGCATTGGGTCGTTGTTAGACGGCCTTCCTTGAGTTTCTTGAAGAACTGGCTGATCCTTGTGTTTTTCTCATCTTGAAGCGGGTAGAAATCCAGCATGAATGGAAGTTCTATCTTCTCTGGACGCTTTATCTTCTCAAACTTCACCCCAGTCACTTCGGTTCCCTCCCGTAAACCATGATTGAGTGTTGATTCGCGGCTCCACTTAAGCTGTGCTGGATTCCGATTTTGGCACCCTTGACGTGCCTTCCCTTGTCGACGTCTCCTCTGAACTGCTTCAGGATTTCAACGGTGTGATAGATCGAAGTGGCACCGAGTGGATGGCCACATCCCATGATTCCTCCACTTGGGTTGACCGCCACTTTTCCCCCAATGTAGGGTTCTCCTTCTTCAATGAACGGGCCACCTTCGCCTTTCTCGCAGAACCCAAGCCCTTCGTACTCCATTATCTCGGATATTGTGAAGCAGTCATGTACTTCGGCGATGTCTACATCATCCTTCGTGATTTTCGCGGTTCTCCACGCCTCTTTTGCCGCGCGTTTGAGTGGGACCCACTCCGTCAAGCTGGCCAGATTGTTGATCACGTTGCCCATAGCACACTGCCCTGAACCGATAGGATACATGGGCGAATCTGTGTATTTCATCGCATCTTCAGCTGGAACCAATATGATGCCAGCTGATCCATCTGTCATTGGACAGCAGTCGAAGAGGTTGAGCGGCGGTGCTACTACCAATGATTTTAGTACCGCCTCGACGGTGACTTCCTTCTGGAAGTGCGCTATTGGGTTCATGGAGGAGTAGTGGTGATTCTTCACGGACACCAACGCCATTTGTTCTTTGGTGGTGCCAAACTCATGCATGTGCCGTTGAGCTGTGACGGCGAAGAATGGAGGCGCCGAGAAAGCGTTTACGCCGTCCCACTCGCGATCCAACACGCAGGCCATAGTGGTCTGTGCTTCTGCCATGTCTGGCGGGTACATCTTTTCCACGCCTATGGCGACAGCGAT
>CAYFZQ010000005.1:0-45033 GCA_964347825.1 uncultured Candidatus Bathyarchaeia archaeon
AAGAGGCGAAGTTTGCCATATCGGGATAAGGCGTTTTTATCGGCTCAACAAAGTCAGGATATATCTTCGCCTCGTTCTTCATCCCTTCATAAGCAAAGTCCGCCGTTCTATCTCCTGGCCTCATCGAATCCGTCCCTAAACCAACTCCCGTTATCCACATAGGGGTATCAGTGAACCGGCGAGCTTCGGATTCTGTTGCCATCAATAGAACACAGGCTCCTTCACTCATTACAGCACAGTTGAGAACTCGATAGGGCCAGCATACCATTCGGTTCTTCCAGTAGTCGTCCAGTGTGATGGAAGCAGGGCCGTGCTGGCTCACCCATTGAGAATAGGGCCAATGAGTGGAATTGTTGTGGTTTTTTACTGCAATCCTGCCAAGATCTGCCGTGGTCTCCCCATACAACTGCATGTGTCGGACTTCAAGAGCAGCGTAGTACGCATTGTAGTAACCGCCAACTGGAAAGTCCCAATCGGTATCTGCTGCTGAAGCGATCATTTCATTTGTTGCAGCAACAGAAACCTCGCACATCCACTCCCAGCCAGGAACTAGTATAACATCATACATCCCTGACTTTATCATGTAGTATGCATTAACTATCGCATCTATTGAAGTGGATCCACCGGATTCAACTCTGTAACCTGGCTTGTTATGTAAGCCTAAATAGTCCTGCACTATCCAGCCCATGCAAAGTTGCCCGTTCAAGTGATCACTAAAATAGCTCATACAGAGTGCATCTATGTCAGCTGCCGTTAAGCTAGGCACGTTCTTAAGCAAATCTTGATACGCTATTGCTACGCCTTCTTCTGCGTTCTCCCCATGCCAAAGATCAGGGCGAAATATACCTCCATTGCAGATAGCGACTTTCTCATCTCTAACCATAATACACACAACCTTGAGTTCGTTTTTTAGGCGCTGCTGGTTCTTATAAATCTAATGTGAAATTAGAGAGGGCTATACGCGCTGGAAAACGCGAGTTAGGGACGCTTCAAACATGGGCAATCGCGTAGAAATAGCTTTTTATTGTGTCTGAGAATATGGTAGCTAATCATCAGAGGGAAGATAGAGTGGACAACAAGCAGAGGCTCAACGAGATTACAAGAGAAATCCAACGATGGAGAAAGACGACTCTGCCAAAATGGCTTGGCAAACACCCTGAAAGGAAGGAGGAGTTCCAAACAACGTCAGCGATTTCGATAGAGAGGTTGTATTCGCCTGAACAAGTCAAGGGCCTTGACTATGTTGAGGACCTCGGGTTTCCAGGGGAGTTTCCATTTACAAGAGGAGTCCACGCAACCATGTACCGGGGACGCTTATGGACTATGCGTCAGTTCTCGGGGTTTGCCACTGCGAAGCAAACAAACAAACGGTTCAGATACCTACTCAAAGAGGGTGAAACAGGACTAAGCATCGCTTTTGACTATCCCACCATCATGGGGCGAGACTCGGATGAGCCTCTGGCTGGAGGTGAAGTAGGAATCTGTGGCGTGGCGGTCAGCTCTCTACAGGATATGGAAGTCCTCCTCGATGGCATACCACTAGACAAGGTGACTACTTCCATGACCATCAACGGCCCAGCAGCTATGCTTCTGGCTATGTATGTCGCCGTGGGGGACAAGCAAGGAGTCCCACGACAGATGCTTGGAGGCACAACTCAAAACGACATGTTAAAAGAATTCTTCGCCCAGAAACTCTGTATTTTCCCCCCAGGGCCTTCGGTCAAACTGGCGACAGATATTATCGAATATTGCGCGAAACACCTGCCCAAGTGGAACCCTGTCAGCATCAGCGGATATCACATCCGCGAAGCTGGTTCAAACGCCGTGCAAGAACTCGCCTTCACGTTAGCTGATGGAATCGCCTATGTAGAATCCGCACTTGAACGTGGACTGAAAGTTGATGATTTTGCCCCCCGCTTGTCATTCTTCTTTGCGGCTCACAATAACCTGTTGGAAGAGATAGCCAAGTTTAGAGCTGCTAGAAGATTGTGGGCCAGAATCATGAAAGAGCGATTCAAAGCCAAGAATTCCCGTTCACTCTGGATGAGAATGCACGTTCAAACATCAGGGTGCACCTTGACGGCACATCAGCCAGTAAACAATGTTGTACGGGTCACACTGCAATCTTTGGCAGCTGTGTTGGGAGGCACGCAATCTCTACACACAAACTCGTTTGATGAGGCGTTGGCTCTTCCCTCGGAAGAGGCTGTACGCGTTGCATTAAGAACGCAACAGATAATTGCTCATGAGAGTGGTGTAGCGGATACTGTGGACCCTTTGGCAGGATCTTACTGTGTGGAGACTTTGACAAGCGAGATGGAAGAGCGAGCGATGGAGTATATTCACAAGATCGATGACATAGGAGGCGTAGTTGCCGCTATTGAAAAAGGGTTCTTCCAGAAGGAAATTGTAGACAGTGCCTACAAGTACCAGCAGGAAACAGATAGAAAAGAGAGGGTGATTGTAGGACTCAACGAGTACACAGTTGAGGAAGACTGGATTCCTTTGGAGATTCTGCGGATAAAACCTGAAGTGGAGAAGAAGCAGCTTGCTAGACTCCAAAAGCTACGAGAACAACGGGATAGCAAGAAAGTGAAAGAAGCCCTAGACAGAGTGCGCCAGACTGCTGAACATGACGAAAACTTGATGCCGCCGATAATCCAAGCTGCAAAAGCATATGCTACGCTTGGAGAAATATGTAACGTGTTACGAGAAGTATTCGGAGAATACCGCGAGCTGATAGTCATCTGAGAGTTGATTGAAATGAATTCTGAAAGAAAAATAAGAGTAATCGTTGCAAAGCCGGGCTTGGACAGCCACGATCGAGGAGCGAAAATAGTTGCAAGAGCCTTCAGAGACGCCGGCATGGAAGTAATCTATACAGGACTACGACAAACCCCTGAACAAATTGTAGAAACAGCGCTACAAGAAGATGTCGACGTGATTGGTCTAAGCATCTTATCAGGTGCTCACATGAGCCTCTTCCCAAGAATAATGGACCTCATACGAGAGAAGGATTTGCAGGATATCCTAGTTTTCGCAGGGGGAATCATCCCCAACGAGGACATCCCCGCCCTAAAGAAGATAGGAATCAAAGAGATATTCGGCCCAGGCACACGAACCGATGAGCTTGTGAGCTTCGTACGAGAAAACGTTCGTAAGAGAAAGTAGCGCCTCGATCCGCCAGAGAAAAGCTGGATGCCCTTTGACCGAAATCAAACGCCTCGTCGCCGATGTTATTAATGGCAATCGCCGATCAATAGCCAAAACCATAACTCTAATCGAAAACGACCCTGCCGATGCGCAGAGAATCATCGCCCACCTCTATCCGCATACCGGAAAAGCTCACATAATAGGGGTAACAGGACCACCCGGCTCTGGAAAGAGCACGCTCATCGGAAGCCTTGTTGAAAAGCTGAGAAAACAGGGAAGAACCATAGGAGTAGTCGCTGTCGACCCAACCAGCCCCTTCACTGGAGGCGCTTTCTTAGGCGACCGGGTTCGCATGCAGAAACTGAGTACAGACAAAGGGGTTTTCATTCGCAGCATGGCAACCAGAAACAATCCAGGCGGAGTCGCTAAGGCAACCAAAGATGCTGTGAAGGTGTTGGACGCCGCTGGAAAGGATGTCATCATAGTTGAGACCGTCGGTGCCGGGCAATCTGAAGTTGAGATCATAAAGGTTGCTCAGACTATCGTCGTGGTGCTAGCTCCAGGCTTAGGCGACGATATTCAAGCGATTAAGGCTGGCACGATGGAAATCGGCGACATCTTCGTTGTAAACAAGGCTGACCGTGAAAACGTAGAAAAAACTGCCGCTGAGATCTGGGCAATGCTAAACATGAACACAGGGAACCAAAAAAAATGGACACCCCCAGTCATCAAAACCACAGCGATTAAAGCCGAAGGAATCTCGGATCTGGTTGACAAAATCGATGAACACAGAAACTACTTGAACACAGGAATCCTGGATGCAAGACAAAAAGAGAGAGTCGAGGCAGAACTCGTTGAGGCAATCAAATTGAGAGTCGCCCAATCAATTATCAAGGAACTGAAAAAAGACGGCGAGTTTGAGAAGTTCGTCCACATGATTCTTCAGAGGGAGATGGATCCTCATTCCGCTGCGGATACTATAGTGATAAAGAAATCGAAAGAGCGCAATGCGCCCTGAAATCTTCTGAGAGAACACCAGATGAAGCAGCAGCGATTGAAGAAGGGACTGACCCAAGTAAGAATAGCGAAAATGTGGCAGTAACGAAATAGCATGCATGACTCCTCAGTGCAAATCTGCGCGTGTATGCGGAAAAGCTTTGACTCCCTTCCAAACATACGCTATGTGTTGGGAACCCCGCTGACAATTTCCACGATCTTGATGATCACATTTCTGTTATTACTTTGGAATCTAGTGGTCATTCACTATCTGGCCAAGTGGGCCTACAAGATTGTCCGAAACTACAAGGACATTCCTGCTGCATACGTAGGGAGAAAAATCGTACACTTGTTCGGGGGCGGGATCACCGCGCTGCTGATTCCCGTGTTCTACGAGGGTTACTACGTGCTCGTGACCATGGCCGCGTTTGGCCTCGCCGTCTATTTGCTCTTGCGACGAAGATATGGGTTTATGTATTGGTTCCAAATTGAAGCAAACCGATACGAAGTACACTTTGCGTTGGCGTATGGAACCGTTCTGCTCGTAGGAGTGCTCCTCGGGAACTTGTGGGTCGGCTTGTTACCCGTCCTGTTCATGTCGTTTGGTGACTCGGCCACCGGTCTGGTTCGAGCGGTCACCCAGAAGAGACATGTGAAATCATGGGAAGGATCCGTCGCCATGCTTCTAGTTTGCTCGACTATCGGGTTTCTGAGCATTGGGGTTTTCGGCGTGGTAGTAGGGTCTGTGGCTGCTTTAGCTGAAAAGATCCCAGGAACGGATGACAACATTACAGTCCCTATGATCACGGCAGTAGTTGTCTATCTTCAAGGCTTAATGCTCCAGATCTAATCAGGCATGCTGGCGGCGAGTTATTCTACGAGTTCTGCGTTTAGTATCTTCACATCTTGCAGAGGTTTGTCATTTTCGTCTGTTTCCATTTTTCCGATACTGTCAACGACATCTAGGCCTCCTATTACCTTTCCAAAGACTGGATGTTTGGTGTCTAGATGGGTGTTTTCTACGAGATTGATGAAAAATTGGCTGCTTCCGGTATCTGGACCCTTGTTTGCCATGGCAATTGTGCCCCGACTGTTCCTGTTATGATCTGTAAATTCATCTGGTATTGTAGGTATTGACGGATCCCCAAATCCTGTTCCAGTGGGGTCCCCACCTTGGATCATAAAACCGTCAATCACTCTGTGGAAGATCGTGCCATCATACACTCCTTGTTGGACTAGGTTCTTGAAATTTTCCGTTGTAATAGGCATGTCATCGTACAATTCGATTGTTATGTCCCCCATATTTGTCTCAAACAAGACAACATTTGCAGTTGAACTACTCCCATCATCTGTACCCTCCTTTTGCCACGTAAGATATATTCCCATCACCAGCACAACCGAGAATATGAAGACAATACCAAGCGCTTTGCTCCGCGGCAATCCTTTGCTCCTTCTAGGTTCTCTTTCTCTTCTTAAGCGTTCAGCTTCCAAAGCCTTCTGACGTTTCAGGGCTGCTCGACGGCTTCTCTCTTTCAAGCCTTTCTTTTTGTGCTTCTTCCTTGTCATCCTCACGCCTCCAATCTCCTTAGGAAACAGTTCCTTCAAAAAAACGTTACTCGATGCGCTCGCGCTCTATGAGTCTGTTAGTCGACTTTCTGGTCCACCAGCAGAGCATTTCCAGATAATATTTATAATTCCTAACCGTAGTCTCGTTTAGATAGCTTACTTGCGTCAACCGAGATTGCACAGCGTCGATTTCAGCTATGTCAGAAACTAAGGAATCCACGAGTGTGTCTTCTAATACGGGTTACTACCGACTCTCCAAAGGGTTAATCCAAGTATACACCGGGAAGGGAAAGGGGAAGACCTCAGCGGCCTTCGGCCTAGCCCTGCGTGCCATAGGTCGGGGTCTGAAAGTCTACGTGATCCAGTTCATAAAAGGAGGCTTCGATTACGGAGAACTTCACATAGTCAAGCGTCTACCAAATCTCAAGTTGAAGGCCTTTGGCAGAGGAAAGTTTATCACACAGATGCCGCCAGAAGAGGAGGATTTCAAGTTGGCTAAAGAAGCGCTTCAACTGGCCCAAGAGGTTGTCAAAAGAGGTGAATTCGGCATTGTAATCTTGGACGAGATCAACGTAGCACTAAGTCTGAGCCTCATCAAGGCAGATGAGGTAGTCAGTCTAATCAAGAACAAACCTAATCACGTTGAGCTAGTTCTAACGGGTCGCAACGCTCCTCCAGAAATCATTGCCATCGCTGACCTTGTTACCGAAATGAAGGAGACAAAGCACCCCTACACACAAGGTGAACCACCAAGAAAGGGAATCGAATACTGACCCTGTTGCGTCTGTTCGGCACACAATTTGTAGATTCCAGTTGTACGCGCGCAAAACCCTCTACCTTTCTGATTCTTGTTGTCCCAAACGATCATGCCTCGTGCTCGTTTCAGCAATCCGGCACAACGATGCCATCAAGCATCTGGCCGCACAGATTCCCACAGATACTGGAAATAATCTCTAGCAAACTTCACGAGCCCAATATGATTCGACCAGATAACCAGCGACGGCTTATCTTCCCCAAGGATGAGCAGCGCCTCCCGAGCATCAACGATAACACCTCCACCAAACAGGGTATCCCGAACTCTCACTTCTCCAATGTTGCTCATCCTCTCAATGTCTCCTTTCTTCGTGACCATAACCGAAACCTTAACGCCAGCACTGCACAAATGTGCCAACATTGGTACACCAGCATCCATGAACTTCGTGACGAAATCCGGCGCTGCAACCATCAACTCCTTCTTGGCCATACTCAGCATTTCCTGCAGCTTGGCTAAGGTACTGGACTCTCCACGCAGAATCCAGATGTCTGGCTTCTCGCGCAACTCCCTACGCTCATAAAGAGGCTGTAATTCACTCGAAGCGATACGTTTCCATTCACCAACCATCTCTTCTAACCGCAGCCTAGCAGCTTCTATGGCCTCTGAAGGGGATTTGGGATAATAGCGAGTGGGCCTTTCACGTTTTACTTCAACCCAACCCTTCTTCTCTAACGAGTTGAGGGTCTCGTAGACCTTGGAGTAAGGAATGTTGCCATATTCGCTGATTTCGCGTGCGGTCATAACTCCCCTCTTGAGCAGAGATAGGTAGGCGCGAGATTCGTAATCCGTCAGTCCAACTTCTCCTAGAATCTGTCTCGCTTCATTGGTCGTGACTACCTCACTCAACCCTTTTCACCTTCGGAACTGTTTGAAAATCTTATTATACCGATTGAGAAGACAAGCTAATATATTTACAACCCTCAGTGGTGTCAAATTGCAGAACATAAAGGAAACGCAGAGCATCTGCCCAGAATGCTTCAAGGTTCTAGACGCGACCATATTCGAGGACGACGACAAAGTCTACATAAAGAAGAAATGCCCGGAACATGGAGAGTTTCAGGATCTATACTGGGGAGACTCTGAACAATATCAGCGAGCCGCGCAGTTTAGCTACGAGGGCGATGGATTACACAACCCACGCACGGAGACGAATCAAGGATGCCCCTTCGACTGCGGCATCTGCCCCCAACACAAATCACACACAGGACTCGCCATTATCGATGTCACTAACCGATGCAACCTAAAATGTCCAGTCTGCTTCGCCAATGCTGCTGCTGTAGGATACGTATACGAGCCGTCCAAGGCAGATATCATCAAAATGCTGGAAAACTTTGCTCGCAACAAGCCGGTACCTCCTCCTGGGCTACAGTTTTCTGGGGGAGAACCTACGATTCGGCAAGACCTCTTCGACCTTATACGTGCAGCCAAAGACCTGGGCTTCCATCACATAGAGGTTAACACCAATGGTTTGCGGCTCGCGAAGAGTGTGGAGTATTGCCGCGGCTTGTTGGAAGCCGGCATGAGCACATTGTATCTTCAATTCGATGGCCTAACATCCGAAGTCTACAAGTTCACACGAGGAGTCGATCTCCTTGATACAAAAATGCAGGCTCTTGAGAACTGCCGTGAAGCTGGTTTGGAGAGCGTCGTCTTGGTTGTCACTCTGATCAAAGGCGTTAATGACCACCAACTCGGAGACATCATTCGGTTTGCGGTTGACAACTTCGATTTGGTTCGATGTGTAAATGTTCAACCTGTGTCGCTCTGTGGCAGACTTCCCGAGCAAGAAAGAGCAAAGATGCGGATAACTATCCCCGACTTCATGAAAGCCGTTGAAGAACAGACTGACGGAAAAATCAAGGTCTCTGACTTTTACCCCGTGCCCTCCGTCGTTCCCGTTTCCCGAGCAATTGGTGCACTGAAAGACAAACGGTACGTGGAATTCACCGCCCATCATCACTGTGGGATGGCAACGTACGCATTTGTCGAAGACGGGGAAATCGTCCCCATTACTCGCTACGGGAACGTTGACAAGTTCATCGAAACAATGAACAAGGTCTACGAAGAGGCCAAGAAAGGTCATTCGAGGAGAGCGAAGTTGCGGCTCATGAGTGGCGCATTGCGTCACATAAAGTTCGGATGGTTGAGAAAGCATCTGTTGCCCATATTGAAGACGGGAAGTTACGAGTCGTTGGGCAACTTACATCGGAAGATGTTGCTCATATCCTCAATGCATTTCATGGACCCTTACAACTTCGACCTGGAAAGAGTTCAACGATGCTGTATCCACTACGCTGTGCCAGACGGCAGAATCATCCCGTTTTGCACCATGAATTCAATCCACAGACAAAAACTAGAAGAACAGCTCGGGATTCCTCTGGAGGAGTGGCGGAAGAAGCATAAGGCGGAGATAAGCGCGGTAGCATAAGTTTGGATACAGTATGCCCCGCCTATAGACGCGCGCATTACGTGCAGCCGCATCCGAAGCCACATAGAAAAATGTTCTAGTGGAAATGTTCATAACATCTTTTACGAGGGGCACACCACTACTTACTCGGAAGAAGGAAGAATAAGAAAATGAACAGAACAGCACTCTTGATCGTGTGTATATTGATAAGCATGTCAATGCTGCCTTTGGCAATCCGAGCCCAAGTTGAAGTAGATGCAGGGCCAGACCAGACAGTCTACGCGGATCAAGAGGTTGCCTTCGATGGCAGCGTCTCCCTGGACAATGCGTCTATAGTTTCCATCATGTGGGACTTCGGCGATGGAAGCGATCCTGTGAACGGTTCAGATCCAAGTCTGTTGGATACGACCACTCACATTTTTCGAACGGTTGGCCTATACAATGTCACCCTCAAAGTGAAGTCCAATTCAGTATACAATTTGACCAAAACGGATACAGTTATGATAACAGTGGTTCAGAATCAACCCCCCACAGCTGATGCGGGACCTGATCAGATTGTCGAGGCGACAAGCCCGTCGGGGGCAGAAGTCGTCCTTGACGCCTCTGGCTCCTCTGATCCTCACAATGATACTCTGACCTACGATTGGACATGGACAGGTGGTTCTGCAACGGGGGTTAGTGCAACGGTTACTCTTCCGTTGGGTACAACAATCGTGACTTTGACAGTCAATGATGGTCAATTCAATAGCACAGACACTGTCAGCATTACGGTTTTGGACACGACGCCGCCGACCGTGAACGCTGGTGAAGACATAACGGTTGAACAAGAGTCTCACGAGGGAACAGAAGTCACCCTCAGAGGCAATGCAACGGATCTCGTCGACGTCGAACTTGATTACGTTTGGATCGAAGATGGCGTCATACTTGGCAACGAGGCAAACTTGACACATACATTCAGCCTTGGTGCACATGAATTGACCCTAAATGTAACTGATGACTCAGGCAACACTGGCAGCGACACAGTCGTGGTTAAAGTCGTGGACACGACACCACCGGAAATCACAATATCCGTCATCCCTGCTGATTTGTGGCCTCCAAACCACAAGTATGTTAGTGTAACGACGACTGTGACAGTTTATGATGTCTGTGACCCTTCACCAACAATAACATTCGTATCCATCACGAGTAATGAGCCAGACAATGCAAAAGGCATCGGGGACGGCAACACCGTTGACGACATAGTAATTGTCGATGGTTTCACCTTCGAACTCAGAGCGGAAAGAGCGGGAAGCGGGTCAGGTCGCAGCTACACAATAACGTATCAAGCTACCGACGCCTCTGGGAATTCTGCACAGGCATCTGTAACGATCACAGTGAAACACAACAGATAGAGCGGTGCACTCTGCGCGCGCCTTGTGTGTGAGAAAGAGAAGATCTCATCGCCTCATTAGGACTACCGGTGTTAGCGGTTTCCTCGTGTCCTCTTGAGCAGGCGAACAGGTATTCCTGCGCGTACCCAGCATACTCTCCAAAGTGTTTCCTTCCAAAGGAACCAATCTTTCTGTATTCACTTGGTGAAATCGATGTTTTGCCAGAGGCTTTTTCAACAAACGTTCGTTCGAAGTAGTCTGGATAGGATTTTAGCATCGTGCGTTTCATCCAGACGTCCACTGGAAACGCCTCAAGCTTATTTGAGGAGAACAGGAGGACGCAATCTGCAACTTTCTGTCCAACACCGGGCAATGACAGCAATTGGCGCTTGGCTCGCTCGTAGCTCGCGTTCTCCAAAGCTTCCAAGTCAAGCCTTTTGTGATCGATGATTTGAGAAGTTCGCGAGATACTTGCCGCTCGGAATCCGAGTTTGCAGCTTTTCAGTTCTTGGAGGCTTGCTGTAGCTAGGTCTGTGGGTGTTGGAAATGTATAGAAATCATGATTATCAAGAGTCATCTGCTTTCCAAAGCGCTTGGAGAGGTGGAGGATCATTTGCTTTATTGCAGGGATGTTCTTGCAGGTTGCGCAGATGTAGGAGATTAAGCACTCCCATGGCTCTTGTCTAAGGAGTCTTAAGCCGCGCAAGCTCCGAATTGCGTTGTGTATGTATCTGTCCTTGTCGATTTTTGAATAAATATGCGGTAAGTCGTCATCTAGTCTGAAATACCTGGATACGAAGTTGATGCTTGTTTTCTTGGGAAAGGTTTCGAATTGCAGCTTGTTTGGGGTCTGTCTGAGCTTGATGACCTTGCTGGAGACAACGCCATACCACCAGTCTCCGTGTTTTGCCCAGCGAAATGCTTGACCACACTTCAGGGTGTGCTCTAAGTTGAAAGGCGTAGTTGTTGGGTCTAGCCGAATACTCATGGGAGAATCATGTTTTTGGTGGTTAAGTGTGGATCCAGGTTTCACTGCAGTAGATTCCGTAGAAAGGGGTTGCGTCTCTTCTCTTCACCTATTGTAGAAACGGGTCCGTGACCTGGATACACCTTGAAATGATCTGCTAACCTAGCCAGCCTCCTCAATGAACGCATAATCTCTTCATATGATGAATCAGGAAAGTCATACCTGCCTATGGATCCTGCAAACAAAGTGTCCCCCGTGAACACGGCATCTTCGCCTAGGAGGGATATGCTACCTCGACTGTGTCCAGGCGTATGAAGAACCTTGAGTTGCACCTCACCGACTTGAATAGAGTCGCCTTCGCTGAGATTCATGTCAGCAGGTGGGGACACTACGTGATAGCCGAATATTGTTGAGAGATTTCTGTCGGGATCGGTTAGCATTGGCGCGTCGCACTCGTGAATCAATATCGGGGCACCCGTTGCCTCTTTCAAGATTCCGTTTCCAGCTATGTGATCAGGATGGCCATGAGTGTCGACGATGTAGCGGATCTGAAGACCATTTTCGCTAGCCGTCCCCATTACTCTCTCTACCTCAGTTCTCTCGTTGAAACCTGGATCGATGACCAGGCCTTCTTTGGTTTCGGAGCAAGCTACAAGGTAGCAATTTATATAGAGAAGGCCGACAGTGAACCTTTTAACGAACATCGAGTACTCTTCAAATCTAGTTCATGGCGATGTCTTTAAAGATTTCCAACATTCGAGATTACTGAGTATCTCTTGGACTCTTTAGAATTTCTTCCTATCCTTCTCTTCTTCTCGTCTTCTCGGAGTAAGCAGGTGACCACTCCTGTTTGGAGAAGAAGAAATGAGGTCCCTGAGAGACGCAAACTCGTCGCGTGTTTCCTTTTCTCTGTGGAATTGATGTTGGAGCTTGCGGGATGGCAACGTTTGGGAGAATCCCTCCTCCATCGACATCTCCTGAGTCATATTGGCAAATGCTAGAAAGGAGGAGACTCCTAGAAAGATGCCAGCAATAGCTAGGATGATGAGAGTTACGCTGAAGAAGACTGTTGCTCCGGAGACCCACTGCGGTACGTTGTATAGTGGCCCCAACCACGGAGCCTTCCAAAGGAGGTTCCAAAGATTAAGCATAAGAAAGATAGTCCCAATGAACATGCCCATACCATATACTAACGTGATAATCGGGAAGAATATCTGCATGGTGGATTCGTCCTTCCGTTTCCTGATGAGTAGATCGGCAAACACTACTGCAGGAGCGAATATCATGAGGATACCTTCCAGAAAGCTCATGCACATGAAGGGTCCTGGGAATGGGACGTCCCAATCAGCGAAGGCTGTACCTAGGACCGGAGTACGAAATAGGACGGCAGCTAGAAGTACTCCCGCTCCGACGGTTGTCAATGAACCCGCGAGCTTGAAGTCAAAGTTGGCGGACAGGTACGCGGCGCTACCTATCATGAACAGGATGCCGCTAAAAGTTAGTAAGAAGGACCCTAGGCTCCCTTGCAAGAGGGCGGATCCGATTCCTAAGAAGAGTACATACAAAGACCCCAGAAGGATTCCTAGAGAGATTATCCCCTCTGGAGCGCCCCACCTATAGAAATATACGCCCCCTAGGATCAGGAAAACACCCAGTATGATGAGTACAATCGAAGCTACGAGGAAAAGCGTTGTTCCAAAAGCTGAAGTTACTTGGGTTGTAGAGGAGATGGGAAACTGCGTGACTTGATAAGCGAGCAGTATGGAGAGGGCTATGTTAGCTAGGATGAAGCCGCTGCCTAGAAGTGTACTAGTCACCAGTATGAGCTTGCTGAGCTCCAACTCTTGGGCCCTCATTCGTTGCATATCTTAGAGATGGCATTTTAGACTTCCGAATTACGAAGACAGATTTCGAATCAAGCCTCATCACGTGCTCCTGAGGTTTATCACCGTGTTCGTCGAGCGCCTAAATGTGACAGAGATCCCGTGACGTGTAGCATGATGCAATTCCAAAATTGTTTTAAGACAAAAGATATATGTATTACCGTGAATGGAAGGCGTTGCTGAAAGAGAAAGGAGTTGTTAGAAGAAATATATCTTCTAGCCTTCCATTCACAAAAATATAAAGCCGTCAGATTGCTTAAAAGCTTTTTGTAATTCACCACGAAATCTGACGAATCTTGTGAAAAGAAAAAGACGTTTACTTAATAGATGGAATGCTTACCGGTGAACCAGAACGCAGCGGTATCATCCTAGCAAGTTTTCGAAGCTCCTTCACCTTTGTTGTAGATCCACTTACCTTTATGGGAAGATTCATAAGGCATTGTTTGACGTTTGGAAGTACGCGCGTGTATGCATGCCCTATTTGTTTGAGCACGGTTGAAATGATGTCACACGGCAAACGTAGTGTCGGCTAGGGTTCTGTCCCGATCAAGAATCACTGCATCAAACGTTTCAAATCGCCCAACTGAGTGCTTCCGAAGTATGCTATAGTGACCCCCTTTTTTCTCAGTCCATTAGAGGTCCCGGTATGAACTTAGGTAAGCGGATTTGTTCATGTACTTGTACTGGAAAGCTATTTTAAAGAAGATGGGTCAGGGTAGATTGTGATTTCGATCGTAGGGGCCGGGAAAGTAGGAAGCGCTTCAGCATTCAACATTCTACGATTCAGAATCAGCGATGTTGTCCTCATTGACATTGCTGAGGAGTTGGCCAAAGGCGAAGCACTGGATATGATGCAAGCCGCGCCCGCGATAGAATTCGACGGCAAAGTTAGGGGAACCAACGATTTCCGTGAGATGGAGAGCTCGGAAGTCGTGGTAATTGCTGCAGGTTCCGGAAGAAGACTGGGTATGTCACGCCTCGATCTTGTGAATACCAACTCCAAAATAGTGAAATCGGTAGTTAGAGAGGTTGTGAGATATGCGCCTCAATGTAAACTCATGGTTGTGACGAACCCCGTTGACGTAATGACCTACCTAGCTTACAGGGAATCAGGCTTTGAGCGGAACAGAGTTTTCGGCATGGGGAACATCCTTGACACTATGCGCTTCAGATCCTACATAGCAAATGAGCTGAACGTTTCCAGAGAGGACGTTCGTGCCTTGGTGATAGGGGAGCATGGCGATTCTATGGTACCGCTTGTGGATTATGCTACCGTTTCTGGAATACCCATAAGAGGACTGCTGGGGAAAGAGCAAATTGACAAGATAGTAAGGCTTACCAGAGACTCTGGTTCTGATGTTATAAAACTGAAGGGAGCTACTATATACGCACCAGCAGTGGTGATAGCTATTACTGTCGACGCTGTTTTGAGGGGTAGAAACCGATTGATGAGTGTCTCGACGTTGTTGCAGGGGGAATACGGTCTTTCAAACGTTTCCATTGGCGTGCCAGTTGTTCTTGGAAAGAATGGCGTTGAAAGAATTTTAAAACTGAAATTGAGCCAGGAAGTCCGGAGACAGTTTAGAAAGTCTGCTTCAATTGTAAAAGGCATGATTGCCAAACTGGGAAAATGATGCCATAGAGAGAAGTCACGCCTATTTTGCCTGAATTGGAAAATCCCGGGACTGGGATAATTCGATCCTGGTTTGTTTTGGAAGCTGACAATACACGCGCAGGAGGGACTAGTATGATCTCCTTGATCTCCGTCGAAGGTTGTATGTGGTGCTAGACGTTGTTCAACAAATCTTAATTATCATGTGCCTATTTATTTCAGAGGGGCGAGCTCGTTTCGGTGTTTTCTTTGGCTAATACCATGGGGAAGCTTGGTTCCTCCCGTTTGACTCAGTTGCGAAGCCGAATAGAAATCATGGCAAACGTTCTGAACGAAGCGATGGAGGGGACGAAGAAAACGCGCATCATGTATCGATGCAATCTCAGCCACAGACAGCTTCAAGCATACCTGCGACTTCTTGTAGGCATGGAGATGTTGAAGATCGTCCCTGAAAGAGGAAGCGGTACGTCAAAGCTTTTTAGGACTTCAGATAAAGGACATGAATTCATTGCCGCTTATCGCAAGCTCAAAGCTCTCGTGTCCTAAAGCCCACATCCTTAGGGATTTGGTCATTTTCACACGATGAAGAAAATTCTCACTCTTTCGTTTGGTCGCTTTGTTTGTAAGAGATCCTTGCACCGTCGTGTACGCCACGTTCACCGAGATCAACGCTCGGGTCGAGCGGCTCTGCGCTCTTTGGCGTTCAACATGTCGCACCGAGCAAGGGCAAAATAGCGTCATCGCTTCTTGTGTGTGAACGACTAAAAGGGTTAGCTGCTTTAGATGGAAGCAGGTGAGCAACAGCTTGGGGAAGAAATATCAGTATGTCTCTTGCTGTTGGACGTATTACTGTGCACTTTGTGACTACCATATAGGGGCACAATTGCTGAGGTGGCTAGGAATCTCTTGAAGTTTGTCGCATGCATGTAAAACTTTTGTGCCTCACTGCATCTTCCGCGTCTAGCCCTTTTCGGACTACTTTCTCCCTTGTTGAAGAGGTTACTTCGAAGAATTTTAGGTGGACGTGTACTTTTTCCTTGTCCTACATAGGTCCATGCGTGCGCATGGGAGTTTCTGGTAGCACATTTTCAAAGAAGAGGTTCAAGATGAACAAAAGAAACATTGCTACTGAAGTCAAACAAAAGACGACACAGGCACGTAGAGACTCGCCAATTGGAAGATATACCGCCCTTCAGTGTCAGAATGGATTTCCACGTACCTCAGAAAGTCCAAAGTCACTCGCTCTATCCGCACTTTCACCATCTAATGTGAGCAGGCTATGAGACACAGGAAACTAGAGGTGTTGAAGAGAGCATTTAACGAGTGTTTCGACTTCAGGAATAATACGTGGAGGAAAATCTGCAAGTGTAAGAGAGGGATACAGTTGTTCGCGCAAAGAACACGTAGCAGCCGTAGTCACATGAGTTCGGGCCTCTTCTTGACGAAGTAGAGATCGACCAAAGCTTTCTCGAAGCTAGTGATTGGATGGTGGGTGTAATGCAACTATACTTGCAGGTTACCCAGTTGCTAAGAGAGAAAGGAGTGACAACCGGCCGCCCACCATCCGTCGATGCATTCTTTCGAGGAACTGTATAAGCTTTGTTGCACACGCACTCAGTGTCTCGAATTTATGTCAAGGAGGAAGTGGTTCCAGTTATCCCGCATTATTACGTAGACGGAAATATGCCCGGTCGCCTCTTGTTCAGAGGTTGGCAAGCTTGTTTTTAGGGTGCATTTCCGTTTCTCACTCAATGGACATAACATGCTTGAACGAAAGACATTCTTTGCGTCGGATTCGCTCACAGTCCTCTTTGTGATCAGACTATTCTTCATCACAATCTGTGACGCCCTCGGCGCCGGCGTAGGAAGGAGCCCTTTGCATAGTGGCGAGGTATCTGCAATTGAAGAAGTACACGTGCCTTGATTGTCAATTCCATTGGGATTTGGAAGAATACGAACAAGAATCGTGCTCTTGTCCTCAGTGTGGTTCAGATGACATAGTCCGTCTGGTTGCGGTTCTCGAAGAATAGCGAGCATCTGGAATTGGGTGGATGCAGCAACGTCTGTACCGATCGACTGCAGGGAGAACGGGATGAGGTCAGAAACTTTCAATCGCGGTGTACGCTCAAGGATCTGATACATTATTGTGAACGAAAACCACTGCCAAATCTGCGTTCGTCCAGCTTCGATTCTTTCGGGCGTTTTCACTCCAGTCTTTCGAACTGGTCCTTGGTTGCCCCGCAGATGGGGCAGACCCAGTCATCAGGCAGGTCTTCAAATGGGGTTCCGGGTTCTACTCTAGATTCGGGGTCTCCCTCGTCTGGGTCGTATACGTATTCGCAGATTATACATCGATACTTCGCCATTTTCTTCCCTCCTTTTTCTTCTTTTATGTAGGTTGGAGCTTTCTCAGGGGTCACGCCCTTCTTGATTACGTGATAGTACGCGTAGGTCATCGGTTGTTCGTCACTGAGGATTTCCGCATCCACAACTTCGCCGAGGAAGAGTGTGTGAGTGCCTACATCCACTGTTTTCGCGACTTCAGCCTCGAGATACGCGATCGCATTGTCTAGGACTATCGGGGCACCCGTCTTGCTGACCCGGGTTTTCATGCCTTTCAGTTTGTCTACGTCTCGTCCACATTGAAAGCCAAAATGTCCTATGAACTTTAATGGTGTTTTTTCTGAAAGGATTGAGACACCGAAGACCCCGCTTTGTCGGATAAACTCATGTGTAAAATTCTGCTTATTAATGCACACCGCTATTGTTGCAGGTTCAGACGTTGTTTGGAATACCGTGTTGGCAATCTGACCGTTGCAGCTATCCGCTTTCCCAGAAGTCACGATATACAGACCGTAGCTTATCTTGTGCAACGCCTTAAGGTTCATGCCCTGACACTCCATCGCTTTCTGTGCTCTCCCGCATCATCCCCTTGCATTCCTAATCAACCTCCATGTAAGTTAAAAGTGGCACTGAAGTAGTTATCGGCTCGACTAATCAGTCTGTGTTGCGTCACCCAAACGGTCACTGACTCTCAGAGGATACAAAGGCTAGTGGCCCTAATGCTCTCTTGGCTTTCGCTTGCATTAGAAGCTGAATGGTTTCTATTCCAATCGAATGTATCAACTTAAATCTGCTCTTACCAACTAAAGTGAGGAGTGAGAATCATGGTTGATCCGAGAGAGACGCAACTAGCAGAATTGCTGGTCGACTATTCCATTGGATTGGAAGCCGGAGAGAACGTTTGTCTGTTGACTGATTCTATTCAGGCGCTGCCATTGTTCCGTGAGGTGTACAAGACGGTAATCGTTCGTGGCGGCTATCCATACCCTCATGTCGAATTGGATACGCACGTGGGTTTCGAAGGCATGGATTATACCTGGATGAAACATGCTTCTGATGAGCAACTACGGCATTTGTCTCGAATCAGGTTTGCGGAAATGAAAGCCATGGACGCCTACATCAGGATCGGCGCTCCTGCTAGCAAAGTTGACATGGCTGGAATTGATCCGGAAAGAATTGCGATGAGAAGAAGGACGACTAGACCCATACTCGATGAAAGGTTGCGAAAGAAGTGGGTGGCTACGAGGTTTCCCGCGCCCTCGATGGCTAAGCCGCGAATATGTCAACAGAAGATTTTGCTGATTTCTTCTACAATGCCTGCTTGATAGATTGGGGTGCGCAGAGCAAGATACAGGAAGGGATCAAGGAGAAGTTTGAGAGCGGCAAGGTCTTAAGAATTCTCGGTGATGAGACAGATCTCTATCTTGGCATCGAAGGAAGAAACGTGAAGAAATGCATTGGCAAATGCTAGTACAACCAAGATCTGCAGAGATTTGAAGGAGCCAACATGCCTGATGGAGAGGTGTACTTCGGCCCTGTTGAAGATTTCACGCATGGCTACATCAAATACACGTATCCTTACAACATGCAAGGCCAGAAAATCGACGGCATATCCCTGACGTTCGAACATGGAAAGATTGTTGAATTCGAGGCCGAAACGAATCAGAAAGCTTTGGCATCGCTACTGAACACGGACGACGGGGCTCGGCGCTTGGGTAAGTGTGGCATCGGGACAAATCCGGGGATAACGAGGTTTATGGACGAACTGTTATTCGATGAAAAGATCCTCGGGACAGTACGTGTGACGCCGGGAAATTCATACGAAAGTCGCGGAGTGAACGAGTCAGCCATACATACGGATATCGTCAAGGACTTGAGACAGGAGCATGGAGGCGGAGAGCTTCAAGTTGATGGAGAGGTTGTTCAAAAGAACGGGAAATGGACCTTCATCTGAGAAGAGATGACACGTGTGCAAACTACGAGGTGTAGAAAACTTCCTTGTTTTGCAGGAACATCCCGAGAAAGGATTGCTCAAGAACGGGGCTTCTTTGCTTCGGAGTAATCTTGGAGATTTGGCTTCTGTATGCGTTGATTGCCTTGGCTTTGATCTCCAATACATCAGTTATGTCTTGGAGGGTCACATCTCTGCCATAATATTCAGCAAGGTCTTGCTTTCTACGCCAAATCGGGTATTCGTAAATCGTAGGTGATACGCCTATTCTTCTCAGACTAGCAGCGACGATCTTGAATGTGTATTCGTGATCTTTCTTGGCATCACGTCTGAAAGGCACATAAATCTCAACCGGTCCGATTTCAGACAAGATATCCACAACCTTCTGCTCAGCCTCTTCGACATGTCTTTCGAGGCTACCGTCTTCGAAATCCAGCGCGTTTAGATTCTTCTCGTCTACTTCAAGAATCCGCATTGCGTTATGAAATTCCTGCTTGCGCATAGTCTTGATTTCCTGGGGCGTAGGATCATCTATACCGAAAGTATGGTCATGTGAATGTCTTCCATCTGTCATCAAAGCAACGTACACGTTATACCCTTCGATCCATTTCTTGACAATGGTTCCACCGCAGCCTAGTGTCTCGTCATCCGGGTGCGGCGAAAATATTAGGATTCGCGCATTCATACGATTGAAGGCTCCGCCTTGCTCGAATTCTTCATGTCAAAGCTTGGAATTAAGGGTTTATAACAGCTTGCTAGATCATTTGATCCTAAAGCTCAGCTCGGCTTCTTCTTCTCGCTTCTTTTTTGCGCGCGCATGGTGAAACAGGAAGAGGAATGTATAGGCAGAATCAACTCTAGGTCGATGTGATCGAAATCGAGTATACATTCTAATAGCATGTGGAGGTCAGGAATACTCCGTCACCATTCACAATGTGTGCGCTTGGAGGATGTGAGAAATTAAGATTGAGACTGATGCGATAAGCTATCGTAGGGCCAATATCAATGACCTGGAAGCTTTGATTAGCTGGCGAATCCGATTTTTGAATGAGCTCTATAATCATCCCAACGACGTACAAACTGAAGTTTTGAGAAAGTCATTACGACGATATTTCTCTGAAGCCATTGCTTCTAACGATTTCATTGCGTGGGTAGCAGAATATGATGGAAGAATAATCGGCACAAGTGGAATGGTCATTTGGCAAAGGCCTGCAAACTATGGTGGCCTCGAATCTGGAAAACTTGGGTATCTCCTAAATTTCTATACAATTCCCGAAGCCAGAAGAAAAGGCATTGGCACACGACTATTAGACGAGCTGATTAGAGAAGCCAGATTAGTTGGATTGAAATACTTACACCTTAACGCCACTAGGGACGGATTGCGCATTTACAGAAAAGCGGGGTTTGTCGAACCTGATGAAATAGAGTTGGAATTGAGACTGAAATAGGAAACTCCCTTGACTTCGGGTGCGCGTTGATTCCAATTCGACATAACGCATGCATGCATGATTGGGCAAAAAGCTTTTGGACATTCTGGTAGAGGAAGCCGAGAAGAAGGGGATCGAAACCTTGCTTGCGACCATTTCTTCGATGAACAAGATAAGCCTGAGCTTTCATGAGAAGAATGGCTTTAAACAATGCGGAAGGCTTAGACGCATATGAAGAAAATTCCGAAAAGATTTTGATATAATTTGGATGCAAAGATTTATCCGATGTACTGAATCATAGAACCGACAAAAACTCGAGGGGCTACATGAAACATTTGCATGCATAAGACTCAAGTTGTCCATAATCAAAACATCAAACGATCTCAAATGACAACACGCGCATCCTTACTCTTTCAAGGCATTGGTCAGTTGCCCAGCCTAGAAGAAATCGAAATTTGAGGCAGTACAAAACGCTCGCGCATGCGCGTCGATTATTCTAAATAGAGAATCCTTGATTGTGAGTACATGCAATGGAGGTGAGAATATGGACTTCTCCAATGTCTATGAGGATGCCAAGCGCGCAGAAGCCTATTCCAAACTGGAGTTTCCAGGCACTTACTATCTCGCGTACAGGGATCTGCCTGAAATCATAGCTGATCATGTCAAAGGACTCAGTGCGTTGGATTTCGGGTGTGGCACGGGGCGTTCAACGAGATTTCTGCAAAGACTTGGGTTTACTGTCCTTGGGGTTGATATATCTGGGGAGATGCTGAAGAAAGCCAGAGAACTGGACCCCAAAGGAGACTACCGGCTCATCGGAGACAGCGATTTCAGCCAATTCCAACGCAAAACCTTTGACCTTGTGCTTTCTGCGTTTACATTTGATAACATCCCCACGATGAACAAGAAAGTAGAGCTATTCAAAAGCATCCGGAACTTGCTGAAACGCCAAGGAAGAATGGTCAATCTCGTCTCCTCACCCGAAATTTACATCCATGAATGGGCATCATTCTCCACCAGAGACTTTCCAGAGAACAAACATGCAAAAAGCGGAGACAAGGTGAGAATAATACAAACAGACACGGAGGACAAAAGACCCGTAATGGATATCCTCTGGACGCCTGAGTACTACCGAGAGACTTACAAGAAGGCCGGATTGGTGATAGTCGAGACCTACAAGCCCTTGGCAAAAACGAGCGACCCCTATAAGTGGGTCAACGAAACCAGAATTGCACCTTGGACTATCTACGTGCTGCGAAGCAAATGAAAGAAAAAAGGGAAATAGCGCATGCATGCGCACAATCAGTCACTATGAAGGAGTCTACTTGAAAGCGTCTTGACAGGGACACGGACTTAGGCTATCATGCATGCATGCGCGAAAAAAGCGCATGTTTCCTCTGTGAAGACTGATAGTGATATGACGGAGTGATGAAAACTAGGATACTGACTGGGAAGAAAGTGATCACCGCAAACGCTTACACTCTTGGGGAAGTGACAGGGGCTCGTGTGATACAGATGATCGGCAAATAACGCATCTCGAGGCCAGTCTAGCCAAAGAAACCCCTCAAGAACCCGGCTTCAGGAACTTGAGAACCTAGACGAACTAAAGGCCGGCTAGATGTGTACGTGAAAAAACATTGACCTCAGATAGGTAAAACGTTAAAACCGTCAGTGTACCCTTGTTTAGTCGAGACTTAGAGAACGGATGGGGGCAAAAACGGGACTTTTCAACGCGAACGCTCCACTTCTATCCGACTTGAACCTACTGTTTCAAATTGTCATTCTCATTCTTCTGATTGCGGGGTTTCTGATCGTCAAGCTTAGGCGTCGGTTTATGAAACACGGAGCATTAATGGGCCTTGCCGCCGTACTCAACACGATTTCTATCGTTGTTGTTATGATGCCTTCATTACTAGGTCTCAGGGATTTGTCTTCAATGCCGTTCACTGGTCCAGCATTGGTAGTAGTTGTACACACCATTCTGGGAAGTTTGGTAGAAATCCTGGGAATCTGGCTCGTGGGCGCGTGGGCATTCCGTCGTCAGGAAACTAAAGCTTGTGCCAAAAGACGAAACATCATGCGAGCCACAATCCTTTTGTGGGTATTGGTAGTGTTCCTAGGCATGTATGTCTACATCATGTTATACGTGCCTACGTAGGGTCGCCCGTTTCCGTTAGAGTGTGAGATCTGTTCTAGGCCGGAAGATCTGGGAATGCGGTTCAGTAACCAAAGATGCTAAAAAAGATAACCCAAAAAAAGGGTAAGGCTGGGAGACGACAAAGTAACTGCTACCGTCTTACTTTTTGATTGCTAGCTTTGCCCCACAAACAGAGCATTCACCTTCTGCCGTAATTTTTGGTTGGCCTCCAACCTCTGCTCCACAGAGTCCGCACTTTGCCATACGAGTTCACCTCCGCGAATCCGATTGTTTATTACGGTTTTCTATTTGGAAGGTCAGACCTTTTAAATGTGTGTGACTGTGGCACAACAGTCACATAATATTAAATATCAAACACTTCTCAATGAAAGCATACGTTGAAAGTTGGAGGAAATAAGCATGGCATCCAAAAAATTGATTGAACTGCTGAATAAAGGAATAGCACGGGAGCTTCAGGTCTCCATTCAGTACATGTGGCAACACGTCTCGGTAACGGGCATTGAAAGCGCTGCCCTTGAAGACATTTTCAGGAAGACAGCGATCAATGAGATGAAGCACGCAGAGGAAATTGCAGAGAGACTGGCGTACCTAGGAGGGATTCCTACCACAAGACCGAATCCAATCTTCGTTGGTGCCAATTTGGCGGAGATGCTTCGAGTGGACGTAAAAGCGGAGGAGGAGGCAATACTCCTTTACAAACAAACAATCAAAGTTGCAGATAAAGAAGGCGACACCACAACTAGAAGATTGTTCGAAGAAATCCTAGGTCATGAAGAGGAACATCACGACACGTTCTCAAAACTTTTAGTCGGAATGGTTGGTCTTTCACAACCAGAACTGTAACTGCCCCTCCCACAAATATTGATTGAGAACATTTACGGTTAGAAAACGAAGCAGTTGACCGTCCTTTCCTACACCAATGAAAAAATCCGAAGCTCTTGCCGTCACTAGTGGGAAAGGTGTTTCAGCTATCTTCTTGGCAAAGAGGTTTGGCGCGCGGAAATTCATGTATGCCTATCCGCACTGTAAACTAGGACTAGTTCCATTTTGGAGAACCCAAGCTTAGATGCGAGTGAAATACCACGTTTCTGCCGTATGCTCCCACTCAACTAGACTCATTTCTACCTTCTCTTTACGCTTAGGCGTGATGAAAACAGACTCTCCTTGTTCAAGGCGTTCTTTGACTTTTCCGAAGTCGATCTCTTCTACCTCTTCGACCACCACAGTCGCGTCTTCATCGTTTCTCAGGAAGAATAATTGAAACAGCGGCTTTTCTTCGTCTATTTCAACCAAGCTTTTTGAGATCAGTCTGTCTACCCCATGAAATATGTTCACGAACCCCGTTATCCCAGTAATTTCTCGAGCCTCTTGTTTGCTTCGTCCCAGTTGACGATTTTCCAGAATGCGTCGACGAATCTGCCTCGTGCGTTCTTGTAGTCGAGGTAGTAGGCATGTTCCCATACGTCAAGAACGATAAGAATTCTGAACGTTGGATAGATGTTGGTGTTGTGTTTCTCTATCTGCATTATTATTGGTCTATTAGTTTGCCTGCAGAAGGAGAGTGCGGCCCATCCGGAGCCTTCTACGCTGGCAGCAGCTTGAGAGAACTCTTTCTTGAATCCTTCAAAGCTTCCAAACTCTTTTGCTATAGCATTGCCTAGAACTCCATGGGGTTCTCCACCGCCCTTGCCACTCGGTGCTAGATTGGGCCAGAACAACGAGTGAAGTATGTGCCCTCCAATGTTGAAAGACAAAGCCTTTAGAGTGGATTTAATGTCCAGATCGTCACCGTCTTTTCGCGCTCTCTCCAGCTTTTCAAGAATCGCATTCGCACCGTTGACGTACCCTTGATGATGCTTTTCATGATGGATCCTTAGTTGCTCCTTTGATACGTATGGTTCCAGATCCTTGTAGTTGTAAGGAAGTTTCGGCTTGACGTAAAACTTGCTTTTTTCCAACGTCGTCACACCCAATTGTTCCTTGAAGCTCTGTTTACAATCTGCGGTGCAGCCTCTTAAACTTATGTGACTGTGATGCAACAGTAACAGTTGACGCCTCATACTGATCTTCATTCTTCAGCAACGATAACATTTTCCAAAACCAGCCACGGTATCCTTGAGAGGCTCTCTCTAAGCGCCTTGCGAATCTCGGTTTCAATCTCCTTACTGTTTTTTGTTTGCGCCTCACGCTTGAGGCTGATGAGCGCGACTACCGCGGCTTTCTTCACCTTTTGCTTGTGTATGTCTTTAGACATGCTGTTCACATGCGTGCGAGTGTTTTTCGCTTCCTTGCAGCTCTGGTTGATGATCTTCAAGAAAGCCTAGGGAAGGTGTATAGTAATAAATATATGTTACTGTGATATAACAGTAACAGTCAATCTTTCGGAAGGTTCGCCTTGTCAACTGTAGAAAGAAATATTCAGATTCTAGTCGACTTCGGACTCACCGGTAATCAAGCAAGGGTGTACTTGGCTGCAACTAGATTGAAGCTGGCTACTGTCAGCCAAATTTCAAAAGTGTCGAAGGTACGTCGAGAAGATGTCTATCGAATATTGCCGAAGCTCGAAAAGCTGGGATTAACTGAAAAGCTGCTAGGCAAGCCAACTAGGGTTAGGACCACCCCCGTAGACGAGGCTCTTGCCGGTCTGATCAAGCATGAAGAAGATAAAGCCCGCAAAAGAGTATCCAGCTTGAAGGCAGAGACAGAAACGTTTTTGAAGCGTTTCGCACAAGCACCGAGGCTAGAAGTGGAAGAAAAAGCGCGTTTCGCTCTGCTTTCAAAGCGGAAAAGCATAGTAGCTAAAATGCTAGCAATGGTGAAAAGCGCTGAGAGACGAGTCGACGTAGTGTCTTCTAGAAGGCAGATTGTGCAGTTTTTGCATACTTTCTCTGATCAAATCAAGGAAAACACTAAGAGAGGGGTTAGGATACGCGTAGTATCGGAGTTGCCTGGCGTTGAAGACCCCCTTCCAAGAATCATAGAAGAACGGCTATCACCAGGCACCCGTCTCGACTTGAGGTATTCACATCAGCCTACAAGCCATTACATGATAACCGATTTCAAGGAAGCTTTAATCTCAATCACTGCAGAGGGCCCCATGCTAGAACACCCGTGTCTATGGACAAACAGCGACAGCCTCGTAGGAGTCTTTCAAGGAGATTTCGAAAACCTATGGCACAAATCCACCAGCTGGAAGGCTGTTGAGACCGAAGCTGTCCCTGAAAAGTTGGCCCGCTTCATGAAACAGTTGAGACCAACAAACCACCTGATATTGGTGTACGATTCTCCAGAAGCCAAACACAACGTTCTTTTCAACTACCTCGAAGCTGGACTTAACGAAGGGGAGGCTGCAGTATATGTGACCAGTGATGAGAACCCTAGCCGAGTAAGAGAGGCTATGAAGCAATTTGGCATCCCGGTGGAAAAATACGAGAAGACAGGTGCTTTGCACATCTTAGGATACGAAGATATTTACATTATACACGGACAGTTCAGGGTGAACACCACAATAGATTTGTGGAACAGACTCTATAAAGAAGCGGTGAAACAGGGCTTTAGAGGATTAAGAGTTACTGGAGAAGTGACATGCTTCTTTGAGCACAACCTAGTCAGAGAACTCTTGGAATATGAAAAAGCATTGCACACGATCCTGGACATCCCAATGATCGCTGTCTGCGCCTACGACGCCAAGTGGATAAACAAAAGCAGAGACCCAGCAAACCTATACGGGGAACTGGCCAGAGCTCATGACACAGTCCTGTTCACAGGATTTGATAACAGACTAGGAAGAATGGAAATCAGAAAGGTATAAATGCACTAGCCCATCGCGGCAAACATCCTCGAGCTGGTATAAACCTTTATTCCGCAAAGCCGTCAAGAAGACTGACAGTATAGTGATGACGGGGCGCATGCAGCGAAAAGGAAAAAACGCTTGGCTGCTGAGAGAGGGAAAGGAGTCTTCTTGCGCCCTATCACCAATAATAATGGTTCAAAGCAACATATTTAAGGTTATGTGGCTGTTGTGCCACAGTCACACACGTCAAAAAGCCTTTGCGCCCCAAAGCAAATCTCGTTCCAATTGCAGGAATCGTGTGTGCACAACTAGTGTGGAACGGCTTTTCGGCAACCTACAATCTTTCCATCAACGCTTCATAGAAATATCGTGTAATCTTGTCGCCCTCGAGAGATGAAACATGCTTAATCCATTCGATCTCAAAGTGACTTCCGAATAATTCAACAAGCTCTTCCCTTCTGAAATGATTCCAAGCTGGGCCATTCCTATAACTGAAACAGACGAGGAAATATTCGCCCCTGGGCTTCAAAACCGCATGAACTTCTTCGATGAAGGAAATCCTGTCGTTTACTTGGACATGATGGAAACAACCAAAATCAAAGACGAAATCGAATTGTTCACGTTTAAATGGAAGACTCAGGAAATCCCCCACAAGAAAACTCACTGCAACCTTTCTTTTCTCTGCGTTTTCTTTGGCATATTCCACTGCCCGATCAGATATATCCAATGCAGCAACGTCGAACCCCTCCTTTGCCAAGTACACGGGATTTGTACCAGCTCCACAACAAAGGTCCAAAGTCTTGCCTGGAGTAACTCGTCCAGAGTCCACAAGCTCTACTAAAGCTTTCCTGGGTTTGCCTAGCTCCCAAGGCAAAGATTCTGGGCGACAGTGATGATAGATCCTGTCCCATCCTATATCATGGCGCGAAGGCACAATCAATTACCCTTGCGTGAGAAGATGCCAATAATTGAGTCTTTCGTTAGAGAGTTCATATCCCGCTCTTGAGGAGGTATCACAATCACATTCGTAGCTGCATCAAATCCTTCAGCGTGTGCATCTCAAAAGAGAAGGGGGAATTGCTGGGTCTCGATCAAAGGAGTTTTATTCCTTCTTTCCGTGGAACGGCTACCATCGTTTCCGTATCAACTAGGTTTTGGAAACTGAGGAGTGCTTTCATGACGTCCTTTTCAGTCGGGGCTTCCGTAAATGCAACTACGTCATAGCGTCCCAGCGTCCAGTGGACACGCATCTTGATGCCCTGCTTCTCGAGTTCCTCCAACTTTTTGGTGGCTTGATCAACCATTTCCTTCTTGGGTGCTTGCTTCCATTTGCCTAGCGTTATGAAAATCAAACAAATCACCTCATACAAACTACTCAAACAGCACACGCATTTAAGGTTATGTGGCTGTTGTGCCACAGTCACACACGTCAAAAAATCTCACTGTCACATTAGCACGCATGCACTGACGTGACTAGAAAATATGCATGCATCGTCTCTCATTCTTGGCAGTCTAATGGTCACAGTCTTCCCTCCTTCACCATTTCTACGTAGCTATCTGCATCAAACTTCCTCTGCAGGCCTTTGGCATTCATGTACCTTACCTTTCCAAAGACGTTTCTTTCTTTCCAAGCCCGATCATGTTTTCCGAAGCACCATGCCACCCCCGCATATCCGTTTGGGTCTCTGCCATCAAGTTCATACTTATTGTTAAGGTGTAACGCAGCGTCAAAGGCTGTTTGAGGGCGGTCACTCCATTCAAGTATTTTCTTTCCCCAGTACATCCTCATGTATCCGTGCATCTTCCCTTTCGTCTTCATTTCTCGTTGCGCGGCATTCCAATATGGGTCGTGAGTCTCAGCGGCCTCCAATTCTTTGAGGGCATAAGTGTATTGCCGGGCATCGGTACTGTGCTTGCTCAAAGTCCTCTTGGCCCATTCAGGGAGCCCGTCAAACGAATCGTAGCTCTGATTATAGAAAACGTAATTCACTGCCAATTCCCTTCTGACGAGAAGCTCTTCCAGATAGGCGTCTTTTCCAAGGCTGTTGGTTGTCGAAACTTTGAGGGCAATATACAGCGGTGAAATCTGTCCGAAATGTAGAAATGGGCTCATTTCTGAGAGAACATCTTGCGTTGGGTCATTTCTGAGGGCAGCATATTGGTCAAGCTTGTTCTCCAAGAAATCTACGAGATGTTTTCTGGCTTCCTTCGACCCGCCATGAAAGTGATCGACTTTTTTGACGCTGGTACTAATGTTGAGTCGGGAGACCGCCTTAGCCGTATCTCTGACATCAAAAGAGTCAAAATCCATGTTCAGAGAACTGATACGTGGATAGTGATTTTCCAAGGGAACAAGGTAGTAATCCAGCTTCTTTCGTAATTTGGGTCTGAAGGTCGCAGCAGAGTACTCTTCCTTCTGTGATGCTTCTTCGACGGGGACGACGAGATCTGTCTCGACTTGAAGAAGGGGGCTACTGATCTGTCGTGCCACGCTAGTGCGCCAGGCTCTCTGAATTCTCAAATATCCTCTATCAACGACGACCAAGCAAGCGTTTCTTGACATGCCTGTCACGCCGATCTCTGGTGGTTCGGGCCGCACAACCATCTTTATGCCTTTCTCTCTGAGAGAAGATTGGACTTCTCTGAGCCCTTCCAACATGAAATGATAGTGTCTTTCATACGCTTGAGGATAATCTTCTACTATTGCGAAATACACGACGAGCGGTTTGCTCAATTCATTGGCTTTCGAAATGGCGTACTCGAGAGCATGGTTAAATTCGACTCTCTGTGAAGCTTGCATCCAGTAAAGTACGTACTTTCTATTCTTAATGCGCTCTTCATTCAGAGCTTTGATCCGCTCCTTCTGAAACACCTAGGGTACCCTTCTCATCTGAACCACGTGGAAAGAAACATTAGAACTACCGTCTTTTATGACGCACCGTTTCTTGGAGTCTTTTCGCATGCGTATTGTGGTTCGCATAGCTTCAAAGGCGTCCATAGATCTTTTCTTCTGATTCTGCGCGCGCGGCTTTTGCGCATACTTTCTTATGCTTCTTCTGGTGCGGATGGCCTCAAAAACATCTATGGTTCTCACCGCATTCTACATTTGCCGCGGTTTAGCGGGCAACAAGCTTGTGAGTAGCGCCAGAATAGGACCTACTATCAGACCTGCCCACGCAAAAAGACCTAGCACTCCGGTTAGGGCAACGAAAACCCTTGTTCTACTGGTGACCTGCCTTCGGTTGATTGAAAGTCGAAAGATGGCTATTGCCAAGAAGATCGGTATCATGATGAAGATTGCCGTCAAGATCACACTCAAGTTAGGAGCAGCGGTGGTTAAGGCTAGGATCATTTGGGTTAGTGTCATGAATCCGCTGCCGAGGTATAGGAGACCTGCGAAAACTCCGATTCCGCCAAACAATGTTTGCGGTGTGACTGATCGTTTCAAAACTAAAACTGCAAAGCCAGCAACTATTGTGACTATTAGTGGGGCAAAGATGAAGAGTAAGGATTGGCCTTCCCATTGATGGATGCCTATGACGTCGACAGGGATATTGATGAATTCGTCTAGGCCGAACTGTTCTCTGTAGCCGATGGCTAGACCATAGTGTCCTTCTTCAGAAGGTTCATAGACCGCTACATGATAGGTTCCGCCAGCAGAGACTTCCTGATCTATGCTAGCTAGTTCGTAGAAACTACTTGGAGTGAAAGGTTCATAGGTTGGACTGGAATTGCGCTGCCCCTCCAGCAACATTATTCCCACTGCCTCTACAATCTCCACATATTCAGGCACAGCGTCTTGAGAAGTTATCCCTGGGCCCATAACAACCAAGTTGGGCTCAAAACTACTCTTTTCAGAAGTTGGTACAAACAACTGAACGAGAAGGCGTTCATTCTCCGGCAGGTCAAGCTTGTAATATTGTGCTTCTTCTCCCTCGTGGAGTTCTGCATAAATGGCCCAAGACTTCGTAGGATTGGCTATTGTGTAAGCTGTGTCAAGGCTCTCATTATCCGTTGGTGTGTCGGGTGCATGAGCGAAGACACCCTGCACTAACAATATTAGAAGAACAAGCAAGAGGACGAGATGGCCGTGTCTCGGTTTCATGTTTCATCGTTGAGTTCATCTATTATTTAAGTTTGTGTGGCTGTTGTGCCACAGTCACATGCACTTAAAAGATTTCACCGCACCCTATCAAAACATACATACACACTTGTACATAACCGGAAGGGGCGTGCGCAGAAATGGAATTGATCCTTGTCTACAACGCAGACAGCGGATTCTTCAACATCATCAAAGACAGTTTGCACAAAACGATCTCACCTAGTACCTACCAATGTAATTTATGCGCCCTGACTTACGGAACAGTTCGAATGAAAGACAAATGGAAAGCATTCATTGGCAAACTCAAGATACCTGCAGAATTTCTACACCGCGATGAATTTCTCGAAAAACTGAAGTCACATCCTCACAACATAAAGGACGCAAAATTCCCAGCAATCTTTCTTGACAAGGGAGGAAAAATAAGTTTACTTGTATCGCATGACGAAATCAACAGATGCAAAACCTTGAAGGCCCTCATCGATTTGATAACTAGAAAACTGGCGAGCACGACCGAGAAAGAGCTCTAGCCAAACACCTTCACAGCTCGAAAGCTGCAGGCCGCAATGGATCGTAGATTCAGGTTCATATTCACAAAAGCTGTCAACAACAAGCGCTAGCCGGTGATTTGATGAGAGAGAAGGCGTTTTGGGCTTTTTTCAAACTCATCAGACTAGACTATTCTCTGCTTGCCGCATCGGGAGTTTTCCTGTCTGGCTTCTTAGCCGGAGACTTGTATGGATTTCAATACGAATACTTTGTGGCGTTTGCTGTCGTTTTGCTTTCTGCTGTCGGCTCGTTCGCATTCAACGACTACTTGGATTTCGAGGTCGACAAACGGAATCGTAGACATGACCGTCCCTTGGTGTTAGGGTTGTTATCAAGACAACAAGCGTTGGCCATTGGTTCAGTGTCATTTTCGTTGGTTCTGCTGCTCTCGCTTTTCATGAATGCGCTGGCTCAGTTTCTTGTTCTCGTCAGCTTGCCCTTCTTTTTTCTATACAACTTGGGCATGAAGAAAATTGTTCTTTTCAAGAACGCCCTCATTGCTTACGCCTACGTAGCAACGATCTTTCTCGGTTCGCTTGTTTCCGATGTGATTGTTGAGCCGTTAATTATGTATTTTGCTGCGATGGGTTTCATAATCGGTCTAGCTTTCGAAATTATGTTAGATATCGGCGATGTGGAAGGGGACAGAAAGCTTGGAATAGGAACTCTCTCAACAAGGTTCGGGACGAGAACAGCGGCGCATGTTTCTGCTCTTCTTTACGCCATAATCATGATTTTGGATCCTTTTCCCTTCATAGTTATGATTGATTCTCGCCTCTTTATGGACTTTGTCTTCTTGGTTCTAATTTTCATCCCTGTGGTTTCCTATTTTTTCATCTCAATGTCGTTGATGAAGGATCAGTCGAAGAGTAACATCTTCCAGTTGAAGAAAAAAGTCTATGTGACCATGCAGGTAGGTTCTATCGTCTACTTGATCGGGGTCTTGCTTTGAAGCTTGCTGTTGCTGTCCAGTAACAGTCATACAAGCTTAAAAACTGCGTGCCTCCCACTATCGCCATGTGCTTGATATGAAACATTATGATCTGATATCAATAGGCACTGGCTCAGCGATGAATATCGTCAGTGCTATGGTTCAAGAGAATCCAACGATGAAAGTGGCGGTAATAGACAAAGATGAGCCAGGTGGTATCTGTTTGACTCGCGGTTGCATACCGTCAAAAATGCTGTTGTATCCTGCGGAGTTGGTCAGAACAATTGCAGGAGCTCCAGAATTCGGCATAGACGTGGACATCAGGAAGAAAGATTTCAAAAGGGTCATGGATAGAATGAGGACGCTTATCTCCAAGGACATAAACATGATCCGCCAAGGACTCTCCCAGTCTAAAAACATAGATTACTACCCCGCGATTGCCGAATTTGTCGGCCCATACACTCTGAAAGTTGGCAATGAGACAATCACGTCAAAGATGATTTTCTTATGCACAGGATCAAAACCTGCGATACCTCCGATAAAGGGGCTGGAGGAAGTTGGCTATCTGACCAGCGATACAGTTCTCAAGATGAATCAACTGCCTGAAAGCATCGCTATAGTCGGTGGAGGCTACATAGCCGCTGAATACGGCCATTTCTTCTCAGCCATGGGCTCGAAAGTCATCATAATCGGCAGGAACCGCCAGTTTCTCAAGCAAGAAGAGCCAGAAGTGTCGGCGCTGGCCAAAAGAGAGTTGGAAAAACACATGACAATTCTCACCAACCACGAAGTGCGTGAGGCGGAAAAGACATCGATGGGCAAGAAGAGACTTATCGCTGCTAACAGAGAGAACGGAGAAAAGACCGTAACAACGGCAGACGAAATACTAGTCGCAACAGGAAGAATCCCGAATACTGATATCCTTCACCCCGAAAACGCAGGGATCGAAACAGACAAACGAGGATGGATCATCGCTAATGAGTATCTGGAGACCTCGCAACCGAACATTTGGGCTTTCGGAGACGCGAACGGCAGGTACCTCTTCAAACATGCAGCGAACTATGAATCAATAGTCGTCTACTACAATGCTGTCCTGAAGAGGAAGACGAAAGCGGATTACCACGCGATACCGCATGCTGTCTTCACGTACCCCGAGATTGGAAGCGTCGGACTTCGAGAGAAAGAAGCGATTGAGAACTACGGAAAAGACAACGTGCAGATTGGAATGTATCGATATGAAAACACTGCAAAAGGAGAAGCCATGGGCGTGAAAGACTACTTTGTCAAGGTCATCGTTGAGAGGGAAAACCTGAAAATCTTAGGGGCACACATCATCGGGCCATATGCATCCGTTCTCATCCAGGAGATCATAAACTTGATGTATACGCCTGAGCGAGGTGCAAAGCCAATAGTCAACGGAATGCACATCCATCCTGCTCTGAACGAGGTTGTAGAAAGAGCGTTCCGTTCCCTGATGTCACCAGAGCAGTACCACCACTATATCGAGCACCACTAGATCCGGGTGATGCAGATTGCCTAGGGTATTATGTGTAGGAAATGGCACTTTCCAAGTGAATGCATGCATGCACCTCGAGAACGATGCCAGCCGCGGAGGCGCCTTTCGTTCCTTCGATAACGAATCTGCCCAGTTGAGGAAGTTCTGAGTACTTCTCAACGCATAGCGGTTGGAGTGCCGAGAATTCTACTTCTCCAACGCTTCCTTCCTGTAGATCTTTTGGAGAGTCTCTTCGAACCGTGAGATTCACAGGGTCGATATCCTTCAAGATGCGCTTAACTTCACACCGTTTTTCCGACGTGCCATAACGGATGGTTACCGCGTCTCCCGTTCTGATTTTCGTGTTTGAAAAGAGGATTACCTCAGCCGTGAAGCTCTTCACTTCGCGTGGCGTGTTCTCCGGATAGCTCACGACTTCGCCTCGCTCCACCTCTTCAGCGTTCCCAACGTGGAGACCAACCGAATCGCCGGGCCCTACTTTCCTGGTTTCACCGCCCGGCACCTCTATGGCTTCAAGCTGCAGTTCTATTCCTGAAGGACTAAACGCGATCTTTCTTCCCGCTTCCAGCATTCCCGTCTCGATCTTACAGGCAATGATCGTTTCGCCTTCTTGCTGATAGGTGTCTTGGACAAACCCTCTCAGCGGTTTGTTCACCGGAAGGGTTGAAGGACTTATCACGTTGTCTAGAGCGTCAATCAAGGGCAGACCGTCATACCAAGCCATATTCTGAGATTTTTTGAAGACGTTGTCTCCTTTCATGGCGGAGATGGGTATCTTCAGCGTCTTCTTATAGCCCAAGGAAGCCAGAATGGGATCAAACTTCCTACAGACTTCGTCGTACCTGCTTTGCTTGTACGCCATTTCATCCATCTTGTTGACGACAACCATTAGTTGGTGGATGCCTAGGGTCTTGATTAAGAATGCATGTTCTCTGGTCTGATCTTGGATGCCCTCTTTGGCAGATACAACGAGCACGGCGGCGTCCGCTTGAGATACACCCGTGAGCATCTTCTTGATGAACTCCTTGTGGCCTGGGCAGTCTATTATCGTATAGAAATATCTCTGGGATTTGAAGGGCGTCTGAATTATGTCAATGGACAGCCCGCCTTTTCTTTCCTCTTCCAAGCTATCTAAGAGAAAAGCAAACGCGAACTCCTTTCCGGATTCTTCGATTTCTGCTTTAATCTCCTGCAATTTCTGTTCTGGGATCGCATTAGAATCGTAGAGCAATCTGCCGATCAGCGTGGATTTTCCGTGGTCTTTGTGACCCACGACGACCAAGTTGATTCGGGGAAGACTCATGCTTTCGACCTCATTATGTTGTAGAAATCCGTTATCTTGGGAAGGTGCAATCCTAATTTGTGATTGACTGAATAGAAACCCGTCTTGATGTGATCTCCGTATCGTCCGACCGCCTTCATCCCATGATCGGATATGACTAAGACGAACTCGTCGGCGCCTTTGACCTCTGCCGCGAGGTCTTCAAGCTCTCCATACACGGCTTTCATCTTTTCAGCGACGCCGAAACTCATGTGGCCGACAGCGTCTGCGAGATCGAAGTAGCCCATAAGCAGATCAAACTTCCCTACGGCATCGAGAAATTCTTTTCGGTTCTCTCTGTGGTACCTCCAGATCAAGGCGTCGAATTCTTCCACGCTAGCCTTGTCATCAAAGTAGCTCTTCAGTAACTTTCTCTCTTCTGCATGGTTTGATTGCTTGTACGAGAACGAAGGAACGTCTATGGTCTTGTATTGGCTGAAGAGATTCAGGAACGTATCTTGCACGTCTAATGTGAATTCCCATTGGGTCTTCAGGGGAATTTTTGCCTCCATGTTCTCGCCGGAGAGGAATGATGCCCAGAGGACTATTGTTCGCGGCTCTTCGAAGTCTGAGATGTCGGTCTGTCCGCATTCCGCTTGCATCAAGTTCGTACAGCGGAATTTTCGAACCATCTCCAAGTCTAGAGCGTCCAGGGCGAGGATGATCATGGCGGTCAACCTGTTCTACATGTAGCCTAGAGATCGCAGTTTCTGCATCATGTAGGCTTTTTCTTTGTCTTGCGCTCGCCCTGCTCGTTCAGGGATTTTGGAGGTCTTGAGTTCTTGAACGATTTCATCTATGGTGCTTGCTTGGGAGGGTATGGGAACGGTGCAGGGCTTGCATCCGAGGCTTCGATATCGCCTTCCGTTTTTGGCGAAGTACAATGGGTTTACAGGTAGCTTCTCTTGTTTGACGTATTGCCAGACGTCGAGTTCGGTCCAGTGTAGAATCGGGTGGACCCTCATGTGAGAGAAGTCTTCTGAGGGTTTTACGTACAGGTCCCAGAGTTCGGCTGGTTGGTCCGTGTAGTCCCATTTGGATTCTTCGTCTCGGGGGGAGTAGTACCGTTCTTTGGCTCGGATTCCGTGTTCGTCTCGTCGTATGGCTAGAATTAGGGCGTCGAATTGCTGTTCTTTGAGCAGGCGCTTCAGCGGTTCTGTTTTCAGCTGTGTACAGCAGTCTAGCCTTCCTGTCTTGGGGGATATGCCATTGTTCAGGGCTGTTTCGTTCTTTGCGATGATGAGATCGAGATCCCATTCTTTCGCGATTCTGTTTCGAAAGTCGTAGATCTCGGGGAACTTGTAGCTTGTGTCGATATGTATGACGGGAAAGGGGATCCTACCAAAGAAGGCTTTCTTGCATAGCCAGACAGTGGCTGTGGAGTCTTTTCCAGTGCTCCAGAGCACCGCGGGGTTGCTGAACTGGGCTTTGGCTTCCCTGAGTATGGAGATGGTTCTCTTCACGTAGTCTCGGAGATGGTTGAACACTGCTTGACCCCCCTGTCTAGTCGATGTAGCCCAACGCTCTGAGCCTCGCTTTGACCCGCTCTTCATCTTCTTTGGTGAAGGGTTTCTCCGCTTCTTCGTCTTCTTCAGCCACAATCTCTCGTAATACATAGGTGACGTAGCTGGACACCGAGGTGAACCCGGTTCCCTTTATCCGCTCCTCCACCTTCCGGAACAAAGGCGCGGGGATCGACACCGTTGTAAACTTCTTCCTTTCAGATCGTTCTCTTGACTGTTTATCCATGGGTCATCTTTCCGAAGACGGGTAGTGACTAATTACATTTAATTACATCCCTATTTAAGCAATGTGCCACGTAGGAAGCGGTCTAAGAACGCTTGCAGAATCGAAACGCGTCCAGTACTTGGCTGGTCATGTAGGTCTTGTCTAGGGTTGTTCCTGTTCTAGCGGTATCAGGTACGTCAAGCCTTCGTCACCAAGAATGACGACGAAATTCCCAGTGGTTTTTGCGATCTCTTTCAGAGCTTCTAGAGTCAAGTAGAGGTTGGTCAGCTCTGTTGCGTTGATTCCCAAATCTTCCGCGATAATTTGAATTGACTCCGCAGTCCCTTCAGCTATGATCAAACGAGACATCGCCTCGCCCTCAGCAGCTATGATCTTCTCGGCTGCCGAGGCATTCGCCAAGATGATGATCCGATTCCTTTCAAATTCTGCCTGCAACTGCGCCTGTTCTGCCGCCAGTTTGCTCTCAATCGCTTTCAGGAATTCGACAGGAGGATCGATGTCTCTGAGATCGACTTCGATGTTTGCGAGCGAATTCAACAACGATTCCTCTGCATACAACGCGGTTTTGATCTCACTGCTCAAGGCCTGCGTTATAACTGACCGGTTTTCAATGATCTGAACTGCGGTGTATTGTCCAACGATATCTCGTGCGGTCTCTCGGACGACCGATGAGACGGCTCGGTCCTTCCAGTCGAGCATGGGAAATCTCTGATAGAGATCTACTAATCTTGTGTTGTCCAGACTCCACCGCACCAGTACGTCCACTTCGATTCTCAGACCGTCCTTACTGATTGGTGTGATTCCCGGATAGTCTCCTTGAACGTCGCCTTCTGTCCACATGCCGACGCTGTCCAACGCGTAGTAGACATGCACATCAGATACCCAAGGAGCCTTCAAGAACCAAGCGGGACCTATGATGGGGCCTGTCACCGTTCCGCCTAACGGGTCGACAAGGATAGCCCCATAGCCGACAGCCACGGTTCTGAAGATGGTTAAGGGGATTATGATAGCACTGAGGATGAAGGCGATTAGCAATGCCACCAGGGCGCCCGTCAGCCAGCGTCTCCTTCCAAATGTTATCCTAAATCCAGGTGCTTCTTCCAAGGCATATCACCTCCTCTACTAGGCAATTCAATAGATAGCCTAGTGCGCAGAAGTATTTTATACTTCTTGCAGTACGTCTTGCTGGGAGTTCCAGCCTATACGTGTGATTGGTGTGACGATGCGATGAATCTTGAGAAGAAGAAATTCCAACACTACTCCAGATATTTTGTCTTTGCGGAGAATGAGTTGCTCTTCCTCATCATTTGTGTGATCCTAGACATCAGCGAGTACATAATCAGGATTCTTCTTCTTCCTACTGTAGGCGATTTTCTTGACATAGCTGGGATTATCGCTAGTCTGATTATGTTCCGCTGGGTGGGACTCATATCCCTAATTGAACTCGTCCCAGGCGCAGATATCGTGCCCATCTTCATCCTCACATGGTTGGCCTGGTATTCAATAAGGAGAACGAGGAAAAGACAAAAAACTACGCGCGCCAAAGAAATCCCCTGATTCTGCCGCGGCAATAACTGGTGCATGCATATATGTTGATAGTACACTTTTGGAAACCCTTCTGATCATGCGTAAAAGACGGGGCTAGAAAACTAAGATCGGAATGAGCTTTGGAAAGGTCGGACTCAGTGGTCTAGCATGAGTGATTTTCGTCTGTTCGCCAATCCTGTCCGAGAAGCTAGAAGCGCTACTTCCAGAGAATCAACCTTAGGATGCTTGCGTACGGAGGGTAGATATTGTGAACACAAGCGTTCTATTCAAGGTCTTCCACGAGCTTTTTCAGTGATTCCGCTTCCTTGCTCAGCTCCGCCACTTCCTTTTCCAACGCATTGGCCTTTTTCTCTGCCTTTTTCCTAAGCTGCTCTATCTCGGCTATGAGTTCGGTTTTCTCCTGTTCCAAGTCCACAATCTTGTTGCGCAGGCTTTCTGAGTTTTGCATTGTCCTTCCACAACCCGCTTCGCTAATCATCACTTGGTATATCTGACGGTTAACCCTTTCTCTCTTGACAAAACCGTCCGATGTAAGTTCTGGAAAGGTTTTAAGCGGGAATTCGAAAACTTTGGTGTGAAGGGCGAGAAGATGAAGGCTCGAACTCTGGTGGTTGGCATGTATCTGGTGAACTTTCTTGTCGGGGTTTTTTCCTCTCTTTATTTGTTGTCCAGTCTTTGGAATCATATGGAACAATGGCAGATAGCCCACTATGTCTATTACATGGTTCTGGCTCTTTGTGGTGTTGTGCTTTCTCTCTGGCTTGCCACGGACGGACAGTACCTCGAACGTTGCACCGTGAAACTGCGTGACCTGGAAAGTAGGATTCTGGATTTTGAGAAACGAATCAACAACATCAAGACGAGTGTTCGGGCAAAATCGTGACACTGCATGGGCGTGTGCAACAAGCTTTTTAGATGCTGAGGAACCCAATGAAGAAGCGTAGTGAAAAGACTGTGGGATAGATGCGTCAAAACAAACGCAAGAAGGACCTGGAACTTGGCCTCTCGGATCCTGAAGAGGTTGACCAGCAAGTAAGGTTGCGTCTAAGTCAGCTTATGATAAAGGATATGGAGTTTGACCATAAAATGCGAGACAAAGCCATTCGCCTGAGCCGAAAACGTGAGAAACAAGTTGATTCGTGGGTGATTTAGAGTAACGATCTCCGACAAGAACTGAAACTTGATCCACTGTGTGTAGATCATTATCTGGGATTCATAAAGTTTTTTTCTAATGTTCAGTCTCGATTCAACCGGGCATATCACATGAGTAAGAAGAGTGGAAAGAAGCTTCATTATGGAGTACGCCTGCGAACGGACCAACTGAAGTATCTGAAAGGCGTTCCGAAGCCCTCAGAGTGGATCAGAACCGCAGTTGATGAAAAGCGAAGGCGTGAAGAAAAGAAATCTCGGTCTAGATGACTTAACGCGCATTTCTATAGTGTGGCCAGCCGCTCAAAGCTCTAGATATTCTTCGGTACACTTTGATCATTGCGTTTTCCTTGGTGGGTCCTTTTCCTTGTTCTATTATTGTCGTATTCCGTGCATTGGGGGTGATATCTCCATTTGTCTCGGGTTCGAACCCAGCCCTCGGGCACTTTCTTGATAAAATGAGAGAAGCCAACGACACTTGAATTTCGCCTCCTAATCAAACGCTTTTGCCAGATCTTATGCCACTTTTTGAGGGTTGAAGGCTCAGCAATACTGAGACACAATATTCAATTTCATCGCTCGCATCAAGGATCTCGTCCCCAGTTTTCCCTAATGCACTTATCTCTCTCAAAACTCTACGAGAATTCCTAATACAGTCTAGCAATGCCAACTGTTGTTTTTCTTCTTTGTGCGCGTTATTGCAGCGATTTAGCTGCGTCAGCCCCTATGTCTTTGAATGTTTCTTCTGCGCCATCTTCGAGAGGTCCCTCATTTCCCTCAACTATCGCCGAAACATGGGATTTGACGATACTCGTTCCGAGTTTTTTCAGCTTTTTTTCAATTCTTTTTCCAGCGCTGCCTGCGAACCTAGATTTTAGCTTGGTGTCAAAGGCAAACGCTCTCTTGCCGCTGAGGTTCACGTCTTCCAGCTTTTCAAGAAAATCTTTCATGGTCCTAGAAAGACCAAGCATATGCGTCGGTCCGCCTATGGCCAGCAAATCATAGTCGCGCACTTTGCTGATATCGACCTCGCCGATGTTGACGCAGTCAACTCTAGCTCCATGTTTTCTCATTCCCTCTGCTAGAGCCTTGGCTACCTTTTCGGTGTTGCCAAATTTCGTGTCGTAAACAATCAAGGCTCTACCCATTGCCATCGCCTCGTGCATGAATCAATAGCATTAGCCGAACTTAAACAATGCGACTATCGTCACAACTGCGAAAATCGTTATCGCTGTGAACATAGCGACCATTGGCAGGTTATCTTCTTGAGCGAACTTCCTCCACCCCCTTGACGCGCGCACAAGCAAAGTACTTTGACAATTGGCATCTCCAAGTTCCAAGCCCTAGACTACTCCTGGAATGGGTTCTGCTTTCTCTCGTCGTTTTCTTCTCAGCCACGCCTTTATGAACTCCTCAATGTGGCGTCTATTGTACGGGTCGCTCCACGCTGCCTCTACGGCCTCGCATTCATGCGATGCCCCTATGAGCCCAAAATAGACAAGCAGCTCCTGGTGCAGCTCTTCGACTTCTGGCTCGCTCAACTCAACCCGCATAGCAGTGAGGATTTTGACTAGTACGCCCCTACTCACCCAAACCACCTTGTGTACGCGAAAACCAGCGTATCCAAGTGCATGTTGATAATGACAAACGTGCATTTTATACTTTCCTAGACGCAAAGGTTTAGAAGACAATTGGTCGCGAGGTGGGAGCCGGAGATGATCGTACTCAGATTCGATCGGGGTAGTCTTGTGATTCATGGAGAGGTGGGCACGCCCTATGGGCAATGGGATCCTCGCGTAGGTGCCTTTCGGGCGATGGCGCTCTACTACCCCGAGATTCTCGCTTATTTGGAGAGGAGCCACATGCCCTACAGTGATGAGGTGGCTGACCCGCCTCCTGTCCCCACTCTCTCCTGTCAGGTGAAGCTGCGCCCGTACCAGAAAGCGGCACTGGACGCGTGGCTTGACGCTGGTAGAAGAGGAGTAATCATCTTGCCCACGGCTGCCGGTAAGACTTTCATCGCCTTGAAGGCTATTGAAACCCTTAACGTGGCCACAATGGTGGTCGTTCCCACCTTGGACCTCTTGGACCAGTGGCGGCAGATTCTCCGCAGCCAATTCAAAACAGAGGTAGGGGTCTATGGGGGTGGCGACGACTTGCTCCGACCGTTAACGGTCTCTACATACGATTCCGCGTACCTACGGGCTGAACAGTTGGGCGACAAGTTTCTGTTCATCATTTTTGACGAAGTGCATCATCTCCCAGCGCCAAGTTACAGTCAGATCGCCGAATTGTACATTGCGCCTTATCGGATGGGACTTACGGCTACGTACGAGAGGGAGGATGGTCGTCACCACGAATTGCCCCGGTTGATGGGTGGACGCGTCTACGAGCTTGGCGTGGACGCCTTAGCTGGTCGGCACCTTTCGCCATATACCCACGAAAGAATCTTCGTGGACCTAACGCCAGAGGAACAGCAGCGTTATCGTCGCGAGTACAGAGTCTTCACCAACTACCTGCAACAGCGCGGCTTGACAATGAGGAGTCCGAAGGACTTTCAGCGATTCATTATGCGCACAGGATCTGACCGCCAAGCGCGAGAAGCCCTGTTGGCTCGGAACAGAGCGTTGAAGACGGTGCTCAACTCCGATGCGAAACTCACGGCGTTGGGGGGATTTCTGAACGTCTTCACCAACGAGAAGATCCTCGTATTCACGCGGTACAATCAATTGGTGTACAACGCGAGCCGTCGCTTTCTCATCCCTGCCATAACCTATCAGACTCCGAAGGAGGAGCGGAAAGAAGTCTTGGAGAAGTTCAAGGCCGGAGAGTACCGAGCTATCGTAACGAGCCAAGTCTTGGATGAAGGGGTCGACGTGCCGGAAGCTTCTCTCGGCTTCATCTTAAGCGGCACGGGAAGCAGCAGAGAGTACGTACAACGCCTGGGAAGAATCTTGAGAAAGAGACCTGGGAAGAAGGCGAGACTCATCGAGATCGTTGCTCGAGAAACCGTGGAGACCCGAATGAGTCGTAGGAGACACCAATAGGAGCGATCGGCTTTGTTGCCCAGTCACCTACTGGTCACGCGGAGACGGCGGGACACAATCAGACCCATCTATGCCTTATTGACCAAAAGAAACCTTGCGATCGCTCAATCACTCATCCAAACGTACATCGATCATGTGGGAAAGCGAAGAGGTGATCTGAGCGACGCGATAAGCGGTCTAGAAGAGGTGGGACACGACTATCGATACGTTAGAGGCCTCTCAACCCTGCTGGATCGGCGATGCCAACTCGAGTCAAGTACAATCATTGACCCCGTAGAGGCGCGAAGACAGGCTTTCACAATCGCGCACCGAAATGGGTTCCCCACGACGCCAGAGGCGCGACAGAAAGCGCTCGGCGAAGCAGCCTCTGCGCTCGCTGTTACAGTAGAAGAACTTGAGGCTTCCCTCTACGGCGATTTATCAGAGGAACTCGTTCTGCGAGCTTTCGGCCCGGTTGCCCCCGAAGCCTTGTTGAAGCAGTACAATCTCAGTCTCACCCAGACCCTTATTTTCTACGCGACAGAGCTCACCTTCACAACGCTTGGAAATTGGCAACGTCTCTTCAGACAGATCAAATGGCTCGGCCTCATCTACACGATCACGCGAGGCTACGGAACCTACGAAGTGAAGGTCGACGGTCCCGCTTCACTGTTCAAGCTCAATCGCCGCTACGGAACAAGCCTCGCAAAGATTGTGCCTATCATCACCCAGAATCAGAAATGGCGTATAAGCGCGAAAATTCTCCGCCGGAGACGAGCGCGACGCCTTCTGGACCTAGAACTGGACAGCGAGAAACATGGTGGATTGATTGAACCCCTCGAAAAACCGGAGGAGCCGACGCTCTATGACAGCCAGATCGAACGGGATTTCGCCAGACGTTTTGAAGCGCTGGATACGGGATGGACCCTAGTCAGGGAGCCCCACCCCATTTCGGCAGGAAGGCAGGTGATAATCCCCGATTTCGGATTGCAGAAAGGCGGCGTGACTGTTTATTTGGAAGTCGCAGGGTTCTGGACTCCACAGTATCTCGCGAAGAAAGTCAAGAAGCTCGAGCAGTTGGACGAGGTCGACATGATCGTCGCGGCGGACAACACTCTCGCATGCGCAAGACTCGACAGAATGGCAAAGAAGCTGAATCTTGTCTACTACAAGAAACGAATCCCATTGAAACCGATCCTAGAGCACCTCAAGGCGCTAGAACAGCGGATGGTGATTGAACAGATCAGACGTCTACGCGTTGAGTCGTTGCCCATGCAGCAACCGCTCGTTGAACTGAGCGAGTTGGCTAGAGAGTTGGGCGTCCTCACGGAATCTGTGAGACAGATCGTCAAGGAGCGCAAGGTGCCGGGATACCGGCAACTGGGAGACCTCCTCATCAAAGAAGGCATGCTGAGCGAAATCAAGCAGCGCCTCGAAGACGCTCTGCGTCAGCATGAACTCAACAGCTATGAAGCTTCCCAAATAATCGAGAACGCAGGCGGGCGAAAACCCACCCTCCTCTTAGAGGCCCTCGGCTACGAGATCGAGTGGCATGGCATCGACCCGCATTCAGCCAAGATACGCAGAAGAGACAAGCTGTGAAAGAAAGCTTGTTAGCACAGGCACGCCAAAATGCTTGCATGCATGAAAGTCAGAAGCTAGTAAGCCTAATCTTGGTCTTACCGACCGTGAAACTGTTAAAGACGATTATGACGATTTCGAATTCAAGTCTGTTAAGTATTGGGCTAGGAGAACTTGCAAGTGGTTTAAGCTTGGCGGTGGCATCATTCTAAAGTCGAGTGAAAATCATTATCATGTTGTTTTTGACCGTTATGTAAGCTGGATAAAGCATGCATGCAAATTTAACCTTCTCAGCTGATACTTCGCTTGACTCAAGGCTAGGCGTTCCAGTATCAGCTTCAAGTTGGTTTGTTGGATCAAAATTTAACCCCACAAACATGCATGCATTCATGCCCCCAAAACCCCAAATAAGTTTTAAAGCATCTCCATTTCATCTTCTGCTTCATGGAATACAGGCAACTCGGCAAAACAAGTTTAAAGGTTAGTGTGATAGGCATAGGGACTGAACATCTGAGAAAGGTTTCAGTTAAAGAAATTACACGAATATTCAGGTTGGCTCTAAGAGAGGGCATAAACTACATCGATTTAGTCTGGTCTCTTCCCAACATAACAGATGGATTAAGTGAAGCTTTGAAGCGGGAAACCATCAAACCAATTATTGCGTTTCATCTTGGTTCTTGCATTAGCAATGGTAAATACAAGAGAAGCCGTAACCCCGTTGAGTGCGAAAAACATCTGAGGGCGCTGCTGGATTTATTTAACATGGATTCTGCGCCCGTACTTAACATTCATTATGTGGCTAACCTAAAGATCTGGAAGGAGATTAACCGCAAGGGAATTTTTTCCTTAGCAAAGAAACTCAAGGAACAGAGACTTGCTGAAGCTATCTCTGTTAGTACCCACGAACCAGAGGTAATCAAGTTGGCAGCGGAGTCTGGTGTAGACAGCATAATGCATCAGGTTAGTGTTGCCAACCATATGTACGCCGCAAGGGATGAAGCGTTGCGTAAATGTGGCAAGCTTGGCGTAGGTGTTGTTGCGATGAAACCTTTTGCTGGTGGAGAATTGCTCAGAGCTGGACAGAAAGTGAAAATTGCTGCTTACAAAACAGGATGGAAGGCAAT